>CAZISK010000220.1:0-10003 GCA_964541355.1 uncultured Candidatus Obscuribacterales bacterium | reverse complement strand
GTCCTACCGACCCTGCTGGTTATTTTTGCGTTGATCGTGGCGACGATTTTTTCTTCCGCCGTCCCTGGTGAGTCTTGCGCTTTACACTCGATTCCCAGCCGTCGCTTCGAGATCGGATCCGTAAGCACAACATCTATATAGCGCTCTGCGCCCCACAATCGTCGACCGCATCTATATTGCTCGCGTGATTCGAGCTGCAGATTGCCTGCGAGTTCCACCACCTGTTTTGCTAGTCTGTCTCCCGCTCGAACCGCTGTTGCTTTGCCTGGCATACACTCCTTCTTTGATTGCTAGATAGATCCGATCTGTTCTATCAGTCTCCGCAGTTTTTTCTCCGCGGATACATTGTTGTTGGCACCAATCATATTTGCGTAAGTCGTGAGCGCAGTCAGTGCCTGTTCCTTCGCCTCTTCAATACTCTGTGGAACAGCTTTTGTGCTTGCCAATACTTGAGAAAATTCATTCAAGAAACTCTCTTCATTGAGCTGCAAAAATGTGGACTTGACCATAAATTGCGGTGGCTTTTCGCCATCAACTGGATCGAGGTAATGCCTCCATTTCTTCGACACGTACGTACGAGCGGTCTGTGACTTCCACCCGGTAGTCTGCTCCAGTTGCTCGAGAGTGAATGGTCTTTGGCTTGATGCGCAGTCGAACAAAAGCTGAAATGCTCCCAGCGCTGCCGAGTTGCGTCGAGCCGAACCGGTCTTTGCTTCTGCCGTCGAAGGCGCTTCGACGGCTTCGCGGCGTGGGTAATTCATGATAATGAGTTCTGAGATTTTGCCACGTCGGTCGGCCTTGCAATTCACCATTCTATTCGCAAAGGCACGCTCTATTCGATAATCCGGATAGTTGTCCTGGAAGTAAGTATCATTGGAATCTATATTGTCCGGATCCGAATTACTGATCATCAATTTGCATCCACGCACCGTGGCTTCTCGGCAGAAGTCGGCAAGTCGCTTCTGATCAGCATCTGTAAATGTGCTCGATGAATAAGCAGTGAAGTTAGCAGTCTGAGTCAGCGGTCTGTAGGGAGGGTCTAAGTATGCGAAAGTCTTTTCTGAATCCAAGTACTCGCGTACACAGGTAAAGTCGCCGAGCAATATTTGCGTGCGTTGGAGAATGTGAGAAACTGCTTGCAGATTGCTCGGATCGCAAATCTTTGGATTATCGTATCTTCCGAATGCGACATTAAATAGTCCAGCGGAGTTGACTCTGAACAATCCGTTGAAGCAAGTCTTATTCAAAAAGATAAGTTGCGATGTCCTGTCTATCCATTCGTCGGAGTGGGATTGAACATCGATGGATAATTTTTGGTTATTGAATTCTTTTCTGGTCTGATAGTAATAGTCCTGTCTATCGTTAGTGTCTAGCGATAGATACTTGGTCTGTATGTCCTGTAGGCGTTGAATGAGTAAATCGACTCGATCTTTGATCGTCCAATAAGCCAGAATCAGATCTTGATTGCTGTCAGCGATAATGAGCTTCTTCACCGCATACTTTTGGGCGACGTGCAAAAAGAACGAGCCACCGCCGACGAACGGCTCGACATACCTTTCAATGCTCCCATTACGTAGCGCGGGTGGAACATTTGAATCAAGCTGCTCTATGAGTTGTGTCTTACCTCCAACCCATTTCAGAAATGGCTTCGCCGCATTGTGACCAATTAGCTCGGGCGCTGATTGCGTCTTTTGCTTAAACGGTGATTCTACATACATTGAATCGTGGCCTCGTAAGGTAATTATGCACCTAGTCGAAATTTTGCGAAATGCCCCCAAGATATATGCGGTGGACATTGCGTGACGTCAAATTCGGTGTCGATGTAAAACATCCTAGCGAACGGGACTGCGAAATATCTGCAACCGCGTTTCGCTCGGCAAAACTAATTTTGCAGCAGGCGATTTCAAATCTTTTGAATCCAACACTAATATAGGAGACTAAATAAGGTTCGGGTCCGAACTACACGATCCACGTCATGGTGATCCCGTGCAGCCATCCAAGGACTGTTTGCACTGCTGCGAGCTAGAGCTTGTAATTGATAATTTTCATCCGATCTGGCTAGGATGGCACATTGCGCAAATAAACTATCTTTCGCAGCAATCCAACCTCAGGGAAATTCCGAGAGACTTAATCCGAATCGCAGTTAGGATGGATGCATGAAATCTTTGTTTCCTGCTTACCACTCCGGTTTTTCCGGTCGAAACATGAAGCGATGGGTGCTGCTAATTGCCGGAAGTCTAGCCGGCAGTGTATGTTTTGCGAACTTTCTTCTCAACGTATCTTTTCGAACCCATCTCAGAGGTGGGTTCGTAGATTGCTATGGCATCTGGAAAATTGCACCCACATTTGATGAAGTCACACCGTTTTCCGAAGGGCTCGCAGCTGTGTGTGTGGGCGGCAAGTGGGGCTTTATCGATACAACCGGACAGTACGTCATCGCACCGCAATTCGATGAGGCTCGGTCATTTCATGATGGATTTGCGGCCGTCGGTGGACGCGGCTTCAGATTTAAATGGGGTTTTGTAGACCGATTTGGCAAAATTGCCATAAAGCCTCAGTTCTCAGCAGTCCAGGATTTCAGCGAAGGCTGTGCTGGAATCTGGGACGAAAAAGTTCAGAGGTGGTCCTTCATCGATAGATCAGCACATATTTTGATGCCGCCAAAATACAAATTGGTTCGTCCGTTTAGCGAAGGACTCGCATGTGTGCAAATTGGGGAGAAATTCGGTTTCATCGACAGAAACGGCAAGCTCGTAATTGATACTAGATATAATGGCGCATCGAGTTTTCATGACGGAATTGCTGTTATTTCGATGGGAAAACACAAGGAGGGAATGCCGTGGGAACCTGCCTTTCCTTTCGTTTCCTCCGAGACGATCTGTGGAGATTGTAAGCTATCATGGTTCGACGGGAAAATCGGGTTTATCGATAAAAGTGGTGAAAGAATCGTAAATCGCGATTTCGATACTGCCGTTTCAACACTAAGTGAGTATTATGTGGATGATGGAGAGCAGCCATTTGGACGGTTCTCCGAAGGGCTTGCGCCTGTGAAGGTCGGCAAGGTTTCGACTTTCATTAATAGTCGTGGTGAAAAACTTAATTGCGCGTTTGATGCAACACGAGCATTCAGGGGCGGTCTGGCACCTGTGAAGATAAAAGATCTCTGGGGCTTTGTCGATCGTAAAGGCACGCTTAAGATCCCCGCCCGTTATCAGTTCGTGCACCAATTCTCGAATGACTATGCTCTTGTCGAAACCGAACGGAATGAACTGAAATACATCGATGCGACAGGTAAAGTCGTCTCAACCGGAACGATCCATTCTGCCTCCAGCTTGAGTTGTAATCTCAGCGCTGCCTACATGATAGACACCAGTCCTGTTGGCTGGAAAAATCCTACCTCCGTTGGCCACTTTATCGACGACGCATCTCACGGCTACTTCGATTATTGCCTCAAAGATGTGGATAATTGTATTCAAGAAATCAAGTACGCAATTTCAATAGACTAAAGTTATCTCGATCGAAAATCGAATCGCAAGATCTCTCCAAGCGCTTGGTTGGCGTCTTTTCGTGGGAGCTCTGGAGCGCCTTTTTTGAGATTCTCCAGGACGTCGTCACGCCAGAACTGATGAATTCCTTGATATGTCCCTGTACCCTTTGGCGGACTTACACGAAGGTTCTCTAACGTGTCCTGAAGCCAGAATTCATGAAGACCTTGTGGCGTGCTTTGCCTCGGCGAATCCTTCATCAGCGACTCGCGCATATCGTTGCGCCAGAATTCATGAAGACCTTGTGGGGAGCTTTTGCTTGGCAAATCCCTCTTCAGCGACTCGCGCATATCGTCGCGCCAATAATCATGAAGACCACGTTCCTTCGGAGGAAAATATGGACCGACCTTCTGGGAATTCTTCCGCATATCGTCTCGCCAGAATTCAAAAAAACCTCGAGGCATCTCATATTGAGGAACTGAGTCCCGTCCGATGTTCTTCAACAACTCCCGCGTCGAACTTCCACGATATCTCAGACCCAACTCATTCGGCGAGCGAAATGGCGGAGTGTTTTTCAAAACGTCTTCTCGGAAGAACTCGTTAAGTCCACGATAGGGCGCCACCGGTGTCGCTCGATGTTCGATGGTCGGAGGCTGAAAGAATGGATCAGAAGTACGAGTTTTACTTTCCTCCGCATTCTTGACCGTTTGTTCGTCTTCAGCGGGTTGCGCTTCTTCTCCTGGCTGCGACGGAACGCAGAAGACTTCGTCATGCCAGTGAGTCGAAGATGGAAAGTCTTTCGTACCTGTTAAAGCGCTGGAGTCATCGGAATGGTAATTGAATTCAGCAGACATATGATAAAAGCCTCGAAGTGAAAATGGAAGTTGAGAAAGCAATCTGGCTCAGCGGTTTTTGGAATTATCTACACAGGTACTATCGGATTTGCGATAGGTTCAGTCGAACGATCGATCTGTTGCCAGAATAAAGCTGTTGCATATCTCAACTCCCATAGAACACTTGCTACAGGGAGAAGTTTAGTTAGTCGTTGTGACAAATTTGTCCAAGCGCGGCCCGGTACATAAATAGAAGTTGGCTCCAGCATTGGTTTCTAGAGATCACCAGTTATGGAATGCAGCAAAGCCGATGCGAAAGGAAACGTTCACTGCGATCGAATTGGCTCGACTCTTTTTGAATTCCGCTTGTCGTTCGGTGGGTTTTGTCGGTCTCTCTAGCATTGCAGTGTCACCGCGAACTCCTTTCTTTTTGGCATCCCCTCGTACAAACACTCCTAGTAACGGCGGGCTGCGGCATTATCCAGGCGGTGGGATAAGCAGCTGTGATCATTCGTCCCGGAGATGTGATCTGGACTCCTCCTGCGGGTACTTCGTTTTTTCAACGCTCGCCATATTGAGTGGCTGGTGAGTTAGAATGACGCACAATTGTCCGTGATCAGCGGCCAATGAACGCGCTGCACTGGAGAATTTTATGAAAACCATTATTGTGTGTGTCGTTGTTGTGCTCATGACTCTTGTCGGAGGCGTGGCATACAGCAAGAATGAGGGGCAGAGCATCTCTCAGAAGGAAATCTATCAGGAAGCTTATGTCTACGGTTTTCCGATTGTGATGAACTATGGGATTATGTACGCATACTTCGTTGACCGTAATTCTGGACAATTCAAGGCGCCATTCAACCATCTTTATAACGAAGCGCGAGTGTTTACACCCAAAGACACCGCAATCGTTACTCCGAACAGCGATACCCCGTATTCATTCGTAGGTATGGATCTGCGGGCTGAGCCCCTCGTCCTTTCGGTGCCTAAGATCGAGAAGAGGCGCTATTATGTGATTCAGCTGATCGACATGTACACCCACAACTACGGTTACTTGGGCAGCCGCAGCACGGGTAACGAAGCGGGCTGCTACATGGTCGCAGGACCGAATTGGAAGGGACGTACACCGCCAGGAATTAAAAAGGTCATTCATTGTGAGACGCAGTTTAGTCTCGCTGGTTACCGGACTCAGCTCTTTGGACCAGAGGACATGCCAAATGTAGTGAAAGTGCAGTCCGGCTACAAAGTGCAAACGCTCTCGCAGTTTTTGAAACAGTCGCCGCCAAAGGCAGCTTCGGCGATCGATTTCCCGCCGTTTACCAAAGATGGAATGAAGGTTCAATTCCCGAAGTTCCTGAACTTCGTGCTGCAGTTCTGCCCGCCAGTGGAGTCAGAAAAGGCACTCCGGGCGAGGTTCGCTACCATTGGAATCGAGGCCGGCAAACCGTTTGACATCGACAAGCTCTCAGAAGCAGACAAGGAGGTCGAGGCGCTTGCTGTCAAAGAGGGTTACGACTCTATCGTGAAGCTGAAGGACAACATCGGTAGCAACATCAACGGATGGCTCATCGGCTCCATTCTAGGCGACAGGGCGTTTTTCCACGGAGACTGGCTGATGCGGGCTGCCGGTGCGATGGCTGGGATCTATGGAAACAGTGCTGTAGAGGCCGTATATCCGCTGGCGAAGAACGATGCAACTGGCCAACCTCTGGATGGCAGCAAGCATAACTACACGCTCTCATTTGCCCCTGGTGAATATCCGCCCGTCAACGCCTTCTGGTCGGTGACTATGTACGATGGCAAAACACAACTGCTGATCGAGAATCCGATCGACCGCTATCTTATTAACTCGCCAATGCTGCCTGGGATGAAGAAGAACCCGGATGGCTCGCTCACGATCTACATTCAGAAAGATCCACCGGCGGCCGATAAAAAGCCAAACTGGCTGCCCGCACCGGATGGTCCGATTTATTTAGTGATGCGTCTCTACTGGCCGAAGAATACTCCACCTTCCATCCTTCCGGCTGGCTCAGGTACGTGGAAGCCACCAGCGATCCAAGTTGCGAAGTAGATGGCAAGTACCTCCCTCCGTTCCCAAGGGTAATTCCGTCGTGAAACTTATCCCAGTGTTGGTGATTCGAAATCATGTTGGGCACCGCCGGTAGTGGCGAGTTCCCAAATATGCAGCTCTGATGGATATTATTTGGAGGCGAGCTTGAGGTATTTTTGAGAAGTCGAGGTGGTCGTAAATAGTGGTACGAGCGTCGAGCTATGTCAGATCAGTCAATGGTGTCAAGCAACAAATTCGAAACGAGAATCGTTATGATGAGAAGAGCTCTGATCGCGCTATTTGCCTGTGTAATCCTAGTTGTTGCGAGCACGAGGGGTGGCATCACATTAAGAGTACTTATCTTGTTATTGGGACTGACCTCTTTCTTCATGATGGCGCCAGAGTCCTCCGCGGCCAAGTCTTATTGGCGGGGTCGGAGTTCTGGCATTACAGTAGATTGGACCGATGACAATATCGCCTGCTACTCAGTGAAAGGAGCACGCATCTTCTCACTGGACGATATCACGCACCGCAAACTCAGGTCTTTGGTAGCAGCCGATGAGTCGTGCCGGAACACAGGGAGATTGCCGTCGGCACGTTGCGCGGAATTTTGAGACAAGCGGGATTGACACCGAACGAGTTAGAAAGCCTGTGAGACGGGCATGCAGAATTGCCACCCTATATCGCTGGATTCCTGCTGCCGAATCTAGTGATCAGCAAGCTGCCAAGCAGCTTAACGCTACTTTTCGTTCCATTGATCCTCGGACCCCATCTTCAAGGATTAATGCGCAAACTCGCTGGCAGCGGAAGGCTGATTTTGCCGGCGTCTTCGGATACCTTTCCAGGATATACCCACAAATCCAATCACCGACTCGGGCGTAAGACGGTGACGCCTTAGCCACCTGGTTCTACTTTTGCAATTTTGCAAATCACGTTTTGACCGTTCGCTGTTGGCATTGGCTCAATAGGTGCTGCTTCGCGGGTCTGCCACTAAATGTGGTGAGCTATGAACCCTCCCAGGAGAAGGTTAGTTGTGCCGCGTGTTTGCAGCATTGGAAGACTCCTGTTGCTCGCTCATGCTTTTGGCCGACTTCAATGCTGTTCGAAGAGCCGGCATAGAAGGAAATCTATCCTCTTGAAGCGCATGAATTTTATTGTTTCCCTCGAAAATAACATGCTTGGAATCAGGGATTCCACATCGTTGCCACGTAGTTAGACTCGCAGGAAGCGGCGGCGCGCCCTCCACGCAGATTTCACATGCTCTGAGTTGCTCGCCGTCGCTTCGTAGAGACGAACTATTGATTCCCCTTCGCTTCAAGAGGTTGCAGCTCTCCCCTGCAAAAGTTGTAGTTCTGTTGCAACTGAATGCGGCTCTCCTCGTTAGTTAGATAGCTCAACATATGAGCGTAATACTTCATGGCGAGCTTATACTCGGCGATGGCCTCCGGATAAGAACCGCGCCGTTTTAATAAAAATGCCAAATCTGCATGAAGAGATCCAATGACGTTGTCTGGAGACTGGACGCCGGCAGCGACAAGAGCCAGTCCTTTTCGTGCGGTTTGCTCGGCCTTCTCGAACTCGTTGTCGGCTTGGTAGACGGCTCCGAGGTAGTAGTACGATATTACAAGACAGTTTTTGTGAATATTCTTTTTTTCAACTGCGGATATCAGGTAAGGTTTTACCAAGTCGTACTGCCGATTGCTGACCAGAATTGAAATGAGATTGCAGCGCTGCTCGCTCGATACGCTTAGCGCATTGAGACATTTTAGAACCCATCGATTGGACTCCTCGACTTTGCCATTCCGGAAGAGAATCCCGCCAAGCGCGTGACTGCAGGCGGCCACACTTACTTCTTCCTTCTCAATGTCGGATTCTGAAAATACATGTTTAAGGTGAGCCTCGAGGAGTTCTATGGCCAGAGGATCATATCCACTGGTCCCAAGTATAGTTGCGCTCCTGAACGCATTATTGGAACCACATATCTTAGCTAGCTCAGAGATCTTCGTAACGCCAAACGCCTCGCGAATCAGCTTACTACCTTCCTTCAAATCTCCAATAGACTGCGCAGCCACAAGCAGACCGACACTTTTCTCGTCTTTCGTCCACGGACCATCCGTCTGAATTAGCGCGGCATAGCGTCGCCAGCATTGATGATAGGCCGAAGAAGATGGGCTAAATCCCTTAGCGACCGAATGCAGGACCGCAAGCTCCATCGCACTATTTTCTCTGACGACTTTCCGATCAAGCAGCCGATGCAGCGCTTTCCAGGCGAGGTCTGAGCTGCCGGCCGCGCACAAGTCTTTAATCTCAATGAGGTCTTTCTTCAACGTAGCATCAACTCTTAGAATCAAATTCGCCTCGCTCAGAGTCGGCGTTATCCAGCCTTTTGTCAAAGTCTCTCCCAGGAGTCGACCAAGCCTGAGGCGAGTTTTTTCAGGACAAAAGCGATGGGCAAGAAACCGTCTGGCACGATCGAGATAGAGAACACACTTGTTTTTATCACCATCGCTTATAGCCTTCTCTGCGCTGTCCAAAAGGAGATCGCAGATCAACAGATTGACTCGATAGTACCTGTTGTCGCTCTCCTGCAAAGGGCGAGAAGTTGTAGCAGAGATGCGAGGGGACAGGACAATTTTCATCGTCGCAATGAGCGGTTTAGAAACGGCCCCGTCCGGAAGCGCCTTCATCGACGCCGCCGCTAGATTCCGGACCTGGTTGAGCTCATTACCTGAAATCGAAATCGTCAGAAGATCGAGACAGGACAGCGCTCTGTAGAGCGGCTCCGATATTGTCTGAATCATTTCAATGTTGTGTTGAACCGACTTTGCATCGACTTCAGCATCAACCTGATGCAAACCGGCAAATGAGTGGACGGCTTCGAACTTCATCAAATCTCGCCTTTGTGAGTGCTCAGCACCGATCTGCAAAGTGGCGACGAACAGAAAAACTATGAAAAACAGCGAGATCAGCCATGGTCCATAAACAAACAGGTTGGCTAAAGGAAACCTGGACTGCCGATTGTGCTCCATCGATAAAGTAATCCTTCCACCCTTGTTGATTGATGCGCGCCAGCGTACAGTATAAGCGCAGAAACTAGAGGCTGGATAAGCTTCGGCTTGTAAAGCGGTCGGGGTGGTCAGGAAAAATGAACGTCAGGAATAAATCGTTGTGCGCAGCCGGCGTTTTCCTCTTGATTCAGCTAGGATTTATTGCCTTTCTCGGCGCTCTTTTGAAAAGTGCTGAAGGAGAGCTGACCAGGGAGTCCCGAGCGCGGGCAGCGGTCAGCGAGGTCATGCGCTCGTATCAGTGCGCTACGAAAGCAGCTCTCGCCATTTACCTCATAAGAGCGACCGACAGCAGCTGGGCCAAACGCTGGTACGCGGACGCCACGAAAGGCATTATCGACACGCAACTGACAATGCATGCGCTAGTGCCGGCGCACGAAGGCGAGCGATTCAAGGCTATCGACAACTACAGTTCGTTTGTTCTCGAGACGCTGGAGAACTTCAGAAAAGTCAATCTGTCCGATGCTCAGCCCGGAGAGCTGATTTCAGTCCGCTCAAAGCTTCTTAACGGCCTGGGCTCTCTGGAAAGATTTACGGATGAAATGAGACTTTTGTTGCTAAAGAATTAGAAGA
>CAZISK010000219.1:0-10003 GCA_964541355.1 uncultured Candidatus Obscuribacterales bacterium | reverse complement strand
TCTTCGTACTCGGACAACAAGTCGGGCCGGAGGGTCAGATGTGGGCTACATATTTTCTGCTCACCATTGCGCTTTCAAGTTGGGTGATTAGTCGTTACACTGATCTGACCAGCTCCAATGAAAGGAAGTTCAAAGTCTGGGGTATCGCAGCGGCGATTTCGATCGCGGGGGCGTATTTCTTTGTCGTTGCTCAACCGTCAATTTCGCTGGCTCTGGAGCCTGGCAAAAACAGAGCGGTTGCATCAACCGCTCAGAATGGGGAAACTAGTTCTGGGTTGACCTGGGTGCCGTTTACTATCAAGACATTTTTCGAAACGGTTCGGTCGAACAAGACTGTATTCCTCGATTTCACCGCGGACTGGTGCTTGACGTGCAAAACTAACGAAAAACTTTTCTTGAGTACGGAGAATGTAAGACAAAAGATGCGCACATTGAATGTGGTCACAATGAAGGCAGATTGGACGACGCAAGATCCAGACATCACACGCATTCTGAACAAAATGAACAGATCGGGAGTTCCGCTCTACGTCGTCTTTCCTGCCGGTCGACCACAAGACAAGATTGTCTTGCCTGAGGTGATAAATGAGTCCATGGTTCTAGACGCACTCGAAAAAGCCGGCCCAAGCAAGTAGGTAGTGAACCGAGGTTGCACCAACTACGATGTCGCCGTCACGGCCGAGTTACGTTGAGTCCGCTTCGCGTTCCTAATGAGAGATCGCCTTCTATATTGGATGTTCCAAGATCAACTCCGACAAAATGAAATCTGTCAGGTCTATGAATTCGTTCTAGAACTTCTGGACCATTGCTAGAAGAGCAATAAAATGTGATGGTTGAAGGTTTATGCTCAATGAAGTCACATTTCCCCCAGTTTTGCCCCGATTGAGACCCGGTCACTCCTGATCGAAATCTATGATGCAGAAAGAAACGATGCAGGCAGTTAACGAACTGCTGTCCCGAACTAGAAGGAGCAATCATACATGTTCGATATCATAGATACCGGTTCGTTTGAACTTTATCTTGATGCGACACGTGTTGGCCTTGCATGAATCTCGAATGGCACTGCGCTTTGAGACAGTTGCATAACTATTGCAGATGTCTTCACGATTCTGCTTGCAGCTTCTCTGGCGCTTTTGCTCTTCGAGCCCAGCATAGCTCTGAGAGGTCGGACCGCTCTTACAGCCGACGGAATTGAGAATTCGCTTGTAAATGCGCGTTGATCGTCACTAAGATCATGTGTGCTCAAGCCTCTGTGCATGACGGATTGTACAGGGTTAATCTGGCAATAACTACTGATCCTCTTGCTCGTTACAGTGACATGAGCACCAGGCGACAACGAGAGGGTCCGGCCACTTACTTCGACGGTGATGCTGCGCTTGTGACTGTCATTGATGTCATAGACTGTAAGATGGTTCTGATCGACAGCGATGAGCGCTACCGACTTTGCCGCTAACCGTATCGTACCTTTGGGTGTGACCACTGTCATGTCTGTGGATGGCACGAATAATGTGCTGCCATCGTTCATCGATACGATTTTACTGTGTGGTTTCATAGTGATACCAGTACCTGAGTCATCGCTAACTCCGAGGACTAAGTCTGTACAGAGATAGGCATTCAGCTCATCCCTATACGATAAATGCCCTGGATCATTTTCTTGTGTATCTGACAAGTTTAGTGATGAAGAGTCCTCATCGGGTTCTACCATTCCTGTGATCAAGCCGACCAGAGCAAGGTTCGAACGTGTCAAAGATGCATTGTCCAATTGCACTAGATTGAATCTGGTGGCGTCTGCACCGGCAATAGGAGCAAGTGGCAACGCCGAGATCGGGCTTATTTCTGAAGAGACTTGATTCGACGGCGCGTCATAGTTCAAATGAGTTCGATCGAGTGACTCTCTGGCGCTGCCGGCGTTGGAAAGGCTCGCCCAACTCGAAAGCACGGAATCAAGATTTGAATGGTCGGACGCTAGCACAGCAGATTGGCCAGGAGGTGGATCAGCTTCAAAGGTAACGCCGCCCTCCATCGTCACATTTTTCTTGTACTCGCTGAGCAAAGTGACCGATGTATTGGTTACGTTGATAAAACTCGGATCGTCGGGATCTCCTAATATAGGTTTGCTTGGTGCGCCGACCAGAACGCCGTTGTTGAGTGTGAAGAATATGCCTGCTTTTGCAAGTGTCTTTTCTTTGAGTGGCTTGATCTTACTGTCCTTCACTTCTCCGAGCTGAACAAGAATTCTGCCACCAGGTTTGTTGTCTGCGAGTGCTTCCAGGCTGCTGCCCACTCCGAATTGAATGAAATCATTGTCTTTGGGTTTGACCGGGCTCTGTCCAAGGTTGATGATCTGGATGTTGCCTTTGCTTCCCACACTGTTCGCGATGATTGGAACGAAATCATCTATTCTCAGTATGCCGGAGGCCGTACCGATAACAATGTCGCCTTCCGCATTCGTCACCGCCCCTGTTACGGTGAGTCCGCTTTGCGAGCCTAAAAAGAGATCGCCTCCTACAACCGTCTGACCATACTCGACACCTGTGAAAGAGAGACTGCCTACGTATGCGGATCCAGTCGTATTCACTCGGATTTCGCCAACGTTGGGACCGACCTCAAAAATTACAGCAGGAGTACCGATGTCTTGGCCATTCGATGTTCTCAGGAACAGTCGCGGGGTGTTTAGCAAGGTGGCAGGTACATTCGAATTGCTTAAGAAGGCGTTTTGAGTGAGTGATATTGTGCTGCTGCCTGTTAGCGGTGCATCTATGCCGAATGCGCCATTTGTCTTAAGAATAAGATCTCCGCCGTTGATGGGCGCATCGACGTTCAAGCTTCCTGCAGTGAAGAGATCGAAGACACCTCCACTGCCGGCGATGATTGTGCTGAGATTGCTATTCTGATTGAATAGAAAAACGTTTCCTGATGCATTCGCCGAGAATATGCTTGCATTGATATTCAATCGACTGGCCCCACCGATATTGCCGAGGGACACCAGATTCACAACATTTGCATTGACGGTACCTACAGGTGGTGTTCCCAGATTTCCAAAAATGTTCGCTGTGCCTGTGCCAGCAGTTATAGTGTCGTAATTAATGATGCTGTTGCTGTTTGCTCCTGGCGTCACGGTGCCAGTCGGCGTGCCGTCGAATATCTGCACGGTGCCGCTGGCTAGTAGAGGAGCTGAGGTGGACAGATCGACGTTGCCGTCGGTGTCGAGCCCACCTATAGTATTGATGGTGCCGGTCGTTATAGCTCCAGACGCAAAGATCTGGACTCCACCACCCTTGGTGGCACCGGCGCTGTCGACTGCGCCCACGTTGATGAATCCGGTGCTCTTACTGCCAGCTAGTGCATACATCTGGACCGAGCCTCCAGCACCGTTCAGACTGGAAGTGTCTATTAGCACATTCGGCAAATTAATGTCACCGCCCGTGGAGCTAGCACCTGAGATTATGTATTTGGTGTTGCCGTCGAAAACTTGTCCACCCGAATCAGGTGATATGCTCGCTCCGGCAAACGCAAAGAAGGATCCACCCTGTCCAGCAATGGAGCTGAGATCGATAAAGGAGGTTCCAGTTCCCTTGATGTCCCCACTTGCGATCACGGCGAAATTCTTGCCATTGAAGACGAAGTTACCACTAAAATCGACGTCACCACTTGAATTCACTAGCGTTGCAATACTCTTGGTATTGGAACAGTTAATTGTCGTCGTTCCGGTCACGTTCAGGATTCCATCGTTCTCAAAGTTGCATGTGTTGAGCGTCAGGTCTCCGTTTACACCTACCACAGAGTTTGGATTGATATGGATACTGTTGAGCGGTTCGACAAGATTGCTGAATACTGCATTACCGTTGAAGGTGTTGGTGCCAAAGATCTCGAGATCCTGGTCGGTGGCATTTAAGGACGTTGTCGAAGCATTGTATGTGCCACCACTGAGACCGTTGACGATTAAGTCATCTCCAGGATTGCTACTCACTGCAATTGAGGCAAATGAAATTGTTTTGGAGTTAGTTAGACTGTCAGTTCTTAGAGAAAAGAGACCGGTGCCGCTGACATTTCCATTAACTATCACGCCTGATCCCGATGCAGACACTAACTCGAAGTCTATGTTGAGTGAGGATGATTCGAGAGTAACGGACCCGGTGCCGGTATGTTCGATATTGACCGATCCACTGATGGCCTGGGCTGCCACTGTAACGGGGCCCGCATCGTTGGTGAAGAGGACAGGGTCGCTGCTTGTTCCTACTCCCACACTGGAAATGGCTGTCAGTCCGGAACAGGTCAAAAGGCTGTCGCCAGCGATGAGTCCATCCGCCTTCATAAAGATCGTTCCAGCCGCTTTCATGGGCGCCGAAAGAACAATCAAGCCGGGTAGCGCATTGTCTTCAAATACCGAAGTAATGTTGATGTCACCGTTCTTGGCCTCAACAACCGCTGCCGGTGCAAGGGTTACAGCCCCCTTTCCACTAATGTCCAAATCTCCTTTGGTAGCCTGAACAGTTCCGAAAACAGTCACACTCGAGTCTATCGAATTTAGCGAAATGCCCTCTGCAATGATCGATCCATTCTCCGGAGTCGTGATGAATCCACCATTGATCTTGACGTCTCCGAACGGCGCAGAAAGCGTACTTTTGCTTCCCGCTCCATCAAAAAAGAACGGAACGTCGATAATGATGTCGCCGAGGCCACCACCAACGTTGTTAAATATGCTCCGATCGAAATCGTATTCGACCTTCGAACCCAACTTAATTTGGACGTCACCGAATGTATTGTTGATCTCACCCTGTTCCCTGTACTTGGTAGTAGATTCGATGATTACGCCTTGATTCGCGTCAATCTGTCTAAAAGTCACTTCGCTCGCCCGCATTGAGACTGCGCCTTTAGTTGATACGAGTGCGGCTGAATTGACAATTTGAGTACCGGCAGCTATGTCGATATCGCCGGTCGTGGTTATGTCGCATAGAGCGATATAACCATCGGGCGTGATGCCAGTTGTCGACCATGTACCTGATTGAATTGCGCCTGTCTTGTCGTATGTGACGCCGCCAGCAGTGTTAGTCAAATGCGCTGTTTGAAGTATAACGTCAACCGTACTGGTGGTGCCCTTTATTGAAGTGGCGAGGCCACCCAGAAAGATTGCCACCGGTGCGTACAACTCTATTTTTTCGCCACCATCGCTTGTTATGACCGCATTATTGCCAAGTGTGAGAGCGATTTGACCGCTTTGCGAATCGGTGCCCTTGAAAGCGGCCAAAAATATGTTGCCGGGCGCGTTGCCACCACCGCCGGTAGCGGTTATTTCTATATCTTCCAACAGCATCAGGCCTCCCTCGGTGCTGCCCTTATCGATGGTGGTGCTCACACCTGGAAGCCCGGGAGGCGGTATCGGTCCAATGGTCCCAGTTGGTATATTGTCTGTGTTTGGATTGTCTAAAATGTTCGCACCTGCGATTAAGGTGATGTCACCAGCCGCAGTGATCTTTGATGATGCTCCCTGAAACATTAGGATGTTTAAACTCGCGATGATGGCGAGGCTCTCACCGACAGTTATGTCGCCACCAATGACAATGTCACCGTGGTTGCGGAAGGTCGGATCAACTAGATTGGTGTCGCCAATTATCAAACGGTCCGACTCAGACTCAAAATGGACTCCATATCCGTTGCTTATGACCTCTCCGGTCACATTTCTGACAGAAGCGTCAATGACACCATCGCCTGCGTTCAGGTTGAGCTTCTGGCTGTTGAAATCGCCACCTAACAGGATGGTGTCATTCTTGAGCGAATATCCCTCTTCTCTGATGTTGATGTTGCCGTTCAGGGCATTGATTGTACCGCCAGTATTGTTGACGGACATATTTGTAGCTGTTGGCGTCGACAGGGTGACATCGCTACGAACCGATGTGATAAAACCGCTATTCAAGATTGTCGACGACTGGATACTGACGTTCGATTGAGCGGAGGCGGAGCCGGCATTATGCACGTGCCCACCAGCCTCTAAAGTCAAAGTGCCAGAACTGGAGATGGTACCGAAATTGCTCAAGTCGTTGGACGCAGATAAGTGCAGATCGACTGGACCTTGGGCAATAGTTGAACTAGTTTCCACCGATGGCGGAAGCACCGAAGATATGGTGGCATCTTGATGGTTGACAATGTCGTGAGCAACTATGTTTGCCCGATTGCCCTCGGGTCCGTCAGAAGCGGCATAGACTTTGCCATAGTTAACCAGATCGCCGGTCAGCCTAAAGTCGCTAGAGCGGCCAAAGTTGCCAACTGCACTTACATTTTCTGGCACCACCAGCGATGACGCTCTAATACTCCTGCCTGCGTCATCTATATTGGACAGCGAGAATTGCCCACCGGCACCGCGACCGGAGCGGTCAATCACAAGGCTTTGATGTCCTTCATCGATAACCTGCCCAAGCGCAACAAACTCCGCTGGCGATACGATGGAGCCGCTAGTCAATGAACGCCCACCCTCACCGATGTCGATAGAATACGACGAAGAGCCGGTAAACAGACTCTCGCCTAAGACTATTGATCGTTCGCTCGAAGTCAGATTCAGTTCGAGGCCTTTCCGAATGGATCTACCTTTGCCGTTGCCATCGACAATTTGGGTATGACGCGGAGGATTCGGTACAACCGGCTCAATTATTGGATAGCTGTACTCGTTGTTTTGAGGCAGAAAGTTCTGCGTCCTGAATTGGGAAGAATCGACTGCGCCGTTGCGTATCGGGTTGGCCGATCGAACGGTCTGTCTAAGCTCATGCCGAGACAGGTCGGGATTGGCAAGTCGAGCCTGCCTCATTGTCATTCTCTGCACATCAGCGCCGTGAGCGCCGGCTGGATTGCTAATCAACAGACTTCCAGCCAGTGAAATAATGGTGGCCGACACGACAGGGCTACCGTAGGTGCTGATAGATTTCATTGAACAACCTCAAGAATGATCGAACTCCCGACAAAGTAAGCATGGCGCGTGCACACCAGCAATGGTGTCGCGCTGGTTTACCAATGCGAAGGATGTTTCTCGACAAAAAGCATATGAAACATATCATGTTTATGAGAAAAAATCTGTAGAAAGTGGCAATAATCCGGCTCGGTCATCGGAGTTTCAAAACATACTGCCGCAGAAGCGGGATTTGACAATGCCTCTTTGAAACAAAGAATAATCTAACCTTAGGTTCAGAATTCAAAAAAACTTTTCTTCGCCCGATTTTGCCCCGATTAAGACCCGGTCGCGCCCTGAGCCCACCCCAAGAATTCCAGGTCCGGCTCAACGACTTCGATGGATCGCTCTCGGCGCGGAACGTATCCACATAATGCTGGCTTTTCAAATATGTGGTTATAACTTCCGTGAGATCAAAGCTGTCTTCGACAAGAAGAATCTTTGCCATTTAGCTTCCTCTTCATTCAGCGTGCCAGTCTAGTTTATGATCGAGAGATTGCAACCATCAATGAGATTCTCGCTGCACTTTCTATGACTTTGAGTTTTTTCCCATGAGCTTCTCTGCCTTTTGTCTGCCCTCTGTCGCATTTTTGTTATCTGGATTTAGCTGGATAGCTCTAGCGAAATCATTCAGCGCCCCCTGGTAGTCCTTTAACTCCAGTTTCGCCCAACCACGATCCTGAAAGTAATAGTCACGCTCCCTTATTAGTATGGCTTTGTTGAAGTCGGACAGTGCTCGCTGCCATTGACCTTTGTCCGAGAGGATTGCCCCCCTGCCATACAAAGCGCCATCACAAGAGCCACATCCAATCGCCGCGTCAAAGTCCTTCAAAGCGTCGTCCAAGCGCTCCTGGCGCCAGAAAAACTTGGCGCGCTCATGTAAGGCGACTTCTTGTGGATTCGCGCAACAGCTGGAACTCTCAGACTTAGCCAGGTTGACCGCCAGATTACTTTCGGCTTCTGCTTTTTCAAGTTCGCCGAGCTTTTCGTGAACATACGAGAGCTGAGTATGCACCTCAGATCGGTCCTGATTCTTCAACGCCTTTGTGCAATCGTCTAGTGCTTCGCGAAACTTCTTGTCGGCGATATGAATCTCGCTTTGCTCAAGGTATACAGAGTTCGGCACAGAGGCTGTCTGGAAGAGATTGCCTTTCTGACTCTCATACAGTTTGAGAGACTGATCTAAATCTGATTGAGCCGCTTCAAGGTTGCCTTGTTTCCGCCGAAATCTAGCTCTGTTCAAGAATAAAGCTGGATTGTTCTTGTGCATAGGGTTGTTTATGCTGCTGGACACTTGAGCCTCCGCCCCAACAAGATCGCCGCGTCCTTCTCTATAACAACCATCGTCGGGATTCGACCAATAGAAGATCCCCAATCCCAAAATTGCAAAAACAGAGCTCGTGCCGAGGACTAATGTAGTTTCCCGCCAATCGTATTTTCTTTTTGAATTGGTCCCTCGCTCGCGATCAGATTTTTTGTTCACTTCGACTTCACTGTCCTCTGGACGTTTTTCTTTATGCTTCAAGTTAAATCGAAACTACAACTGTTGATTATAAGGCGGACACTGAGACCTTATCATCACCTTCATCTCTGGCAGTTAGCAAGGAAATTTTTGGGTTGGCTGTGAGCTTTTGAATTGTCACGTGAAAGCGCCAAGCGACGAGTATGGTGCACTTCGGACGAGGTTAACTCAACTGTTGATTATTTGGCAGGAAAAGAGAGAAACTCGTACCAGACCGCTTATTCCATCGGCAGCATTACAGCATATCCATAGATAGATAGATAGCACATCCAAGGCAAAAAAGATTGGCGCAAAAACTAGACACGCTTAATGTCAAGATGATAGCCTTTCACCTGAAATTTGGTCATACCTAGCAAGAGTTGGGGATTCCACTCATGTCGATGACCAAAGCCGCAATTAAGCTAAATAAGGGACTGCACATACCATTCTAGGTAGGTGTTTTTTCTCATGTCTAGTTGTAGTTGCACCGACTATCCCTCAATCGCCCTGTAGGTCAAGGTCTAAGCATGAGTAAGAAAAGCGTCAATAAAGCTCTGTTTTCGCGATGGACTGCTGTTATCACGGGCTGTTCCGCAATGATGACCCTAACCAATCAGTCTGAGGCGCTGGCTTCAGAGCGCCGGACAGAATTTCGAGCTTTCAAACAGGCAAATCCCGACTTACGTGGACCGGTGTTGCGACGTGCATTTCGCATTAACGATGGCCGTATCCCGAACCGTCAAGATCGACAGTTCTCCATTCTGCCGATCTCAGTCGACAATGGGCACCATGAAGCAGGCACATTGCAAAGCCAGACGCGGCCAGGCATTGCCATGCTGGATATCAATCGAGCCTCGACCCAGATTTCAGACAACGGAAAGCTCGTCAACCTCAACAATGGCATTGAGCTGGACCTATCATCAGCCAATAAGAACATTCTGCTTGGCGAAAAACTATTTGGTGATGTGGCCTCAGTCACTATTAATGTAGGCGGCACAACCAAGACTCTCAGCGCCGGCGCCGAAGTGACGGCCGCTGAATATGTAGCGGTGAAGCAAATTCTGGCGGGCACCGCTCAGACCTTGCAGCTGAGCAATGAAGGAGCTGCCGTTGCCGGTAAGGTGGACCTCAGCGCAATTACGGCCAATAACGACAAGATGAGAGCGACCAGACTGGTTGTTCCAACCAACGTGACGGCGCTTGGAGATTTTGGTAAGACCTCCGAGTTTCGCCTCGTGGGTGATCTCGATAACTCCGGCTCGGTGATTACGTTCTCGAGTCAAGGGAAAACAACTGGCACCGTCCATGCCGACAATGTCATCAACCAAGAGGGTGGTCTCATTGCCTCGACCAGTTCGGTGTCTCTTTTAGATTCGCCGGTAGATCTGATTATAAAAGCTGATACGGACATAGATAATCACGGCACAATCTCATCGGATGCGAGCCTGACACTTGATGCTGGTAACAGCATCAATAATGCAAGTGGTGCCTTAGTGTCGGCACGCGACAACGTCAACATTAATGCACCGTCGATTAATAATGAAGGCAGACTTGAGAGCCTGTCTGCG
>CAZISK010000218.1:0-10042 GCA_964541355.1 uncultured Candidatus Obscuribacterales bacterium | reverse complement strand
CCACAAACGTCTCCATACTCAGGTCCAACTCAAGCAAGGGGAAGTTGCGAATATTATTCAGACCGGCATTGTTGACCAGACTACTTCTGATGACTACGTACTGAGGGTTATATAGAGCGACTTGCTCGACACTTCGTTGGTCGAGAGCATCACTAGCGCCGTACCAGACAACTCGTCCGTTCTTGTCCCGTTGAGTCCGCCAGGATGCGCTGAAGAATGGAATAGCGGATCACTATCCAATTGAGAGGATGTCATCGACATTCCTTCGTCGTTTTCAGCAGCAACATCACCGCGATTGTTCAACGACATGTCCCTGACGGTATTATCAACTGGACTGTTTTGTCCGCCCGCAGCGGACGGTTTGTTTTTGCAGAGTTATAGCTCTGCGCATAACAGCAGAAGCCAGATCATGCTCGCCCATCCGGCGCAAAAACTTAGAGTACAGATTGAGCACATCGTAGTCTTCTACAGCATTGTGAGATGGAGTTGATTCAGCCATCAACGTTTTCGCCTCATCGAACAGTACACGCGCTTCTTTGCTGTGACTATTCTCTTTGGATTCCAGGTTCGCGACAAGGTGAATTGTGCCATAGAGGAACAAAAAGATTGCCCCTCCCGAGAGTGCGAAAATGCCGAGGGTGTACAGAACAGAAGTGCATTGCTTCATGCTGTCTTCATTGGTCTCATGCTTGATCTTGCCCAACCAGCGCGTCGTATCATCGATGAACTTGGGTCTTAAAGGACCGTAGCGCAAAATCGCAAGAAGCAAGCCGGAAGCAAGCAGCATTACTGCCATCAGCATAACAACATCGCTACCAGTCAATTTAGTACCTATCTGGCGCTGATCCGCTTCAAACGCTCTTGCCCCCAAGATCATGGCAAGAACGGACTGAAGCTTTTGCCTGGGCGTCTGATCTTTTCCGCCGGCAAATGTTGTTTGCGCCGAGCCAGGCGATTGCCGCCCTTCCATTTCACGACCTAGCTTATCCAGCTCGGTCCGAACCAGCCTCTCAGCAGTCACGTACTCTCCCACTCTCATGTGGGTGTTGATCGCCTGCTCCAGAGAAGCCCAACCATCAACAGGCTCGGCTCGGGCCGACGGCTGAGCCAACAAGGCAAGACATGCTGCCAGGCTTACCAGCTGTGCGCGGAAGAATGTCTTGCAGGTTACAATCATAGATACATCGTACATCAAAAATATAAATTCTCTTTGACTTAAATTGGCAGCGCATGATCGTTTATGCAAGAGGGCATAACCAAAATATGGAATTGCTGTTAATTGCGATCGTTATTTCCGCGATGTTGGTCTTCTACCCGATAAGGGTGAGACCACGTGCGGATCTCATTTCGCCGCCAACGATCAGCGCTCGGGTCAATAAGTCATTTGACTCGTCGTTTTTCAAAGACCCAAGTAGCAGAGGTCCAGACTGTTCATTAGACAAGAAGAACAGGGACGCTGAGGTCAACTGCTGCATATGCGATGCAGACCCATGCTCCCTGTGCGGCTCCACCGATTGCGGCAACGAATACTACATATGTTCGTTATGCAGTGGTCGGGAAGACGACCAATGCCCGTACTGCAGCCCGCTGACGCCCGGCACCGACTTCTCTCGCTACCGGATGTCCGATGGAGCCGATACGATGTTCGGCAACAACGAAGCGTTCATTTCGGAGGAGTTCGATACCGGTCTCTACAATCATCACGATTCCCTGATGTCGGAAAGCACTTTCTCCGAACTAGCTGTTGGGCATGGTGAGCCGGTAACGGAAGTTTTTTACTATGAGGGTCGACGATATATCGCCGCCACCTATTGCGATACGATTGTGATTCGACCTGCCGATCTCTAAGGTTTTGCATCCATCAAACTCGTGCTGGAGCGTGTCGCCTCCTTCGTCCTTTGATAGGAAGAGGCCGAGCTGGCGGTTCCTTCGATAAAGAGGTCCATTAACCGTTGATTTTGTGCTCAAGCCGCATATACAGAGCATTTCTGAATTGGAACGATTTGTAAACGAAAAACAAGGGACCAGGCATAATCGATCGATGCCAGGCATGCAAGAATGTCATTCGAAGAACGAAAACCCGAGGAAAAACGATGTCTATTATTGATCTACGGAGCGACACAGTAACATTGCCCCCTGTGGAGATGAAGGAGGCGATGCTCAAAGCTGAGCTTGGTGATGACGTGTATGGCGAAGATCCGACGGTAAATCGACTTCAAGAGATAGCTGCCGAGCGGATGGGTAAGGAAGCAGGTCTGTTTGTCCCCACAGGAACCATGGGCAATCTCATCGCTTTGCTCACACATGTCGCCCGAGGCGAAGAAGCTATCGTAGGCGCCGAGTCACATATTTTTGTTCATGAGCAAGGCAGCGCCTCCACGCTGGGCGGTATTCACCTCAAGCCACTTGCCAACCAACCGGACGGTAGGCTCGACCTGGATGCCATCAAGTATGCGATTTCGCCGGATGACGACCATATGTGCCGAACGAAGTTGCTGTGTTTAGAAAACACCTTCGGCGGAAGTCCGCTGGACAAAGACTATGTAAGCAAGTTCACCAGCCTGGCGAGACTACACTCACTAATCGCTCACCTGGATGGAGCGAGAATCTTCAATGCGGCAACTGCGCTCGGCTGCAAAGTCGATGAGCTTACTGCCGGATTTGAGACCGTTCAGTTCTGCTTTTCCAAAGGATTGTCGGCACCGTCAGGCTCCATGCTCTGCGGTCCTAAACCATTTATCAAAGAAGCACGGCGGTGGCGCAAGGCTCTTGGCGGAGGAATGCGACAGGTAGGCGTGATCGCTGCCGGATGCCTGTATGCGCTCGACCATATGGTGGAACGTCTCAAGGAAGATCACGACACAGCAAAGGCTCTTGCCAAAGCAATCTCCACGATCGAAGGGATCTCGGTAAACATGGCTCTGGCCAAGACGAATATGGTCTGGTTCGACATCGACATTCCAGGGGTATCGGCGGACGACTTTGCCGTAGCCGCAGAAAAGCTCGGATTGAAGATTCTCTCCTGCGGACCCAAGACATTGCGGACAGTCACCCACTACGGCATCTCTCACAAAGATGTCGAGAAAGCAAGCGAGATTATCGCGCAGACTGTAAAAGAATGCTCTAAGCACGCTCTTGCAGCCAGATAGTTAGCGTTGTACTTAGTTAGCTCTAAACGCCTCACTCGTGAGGCGTTTCACCCTCTCCAACCTGATCGTTTTCTTGCATGCTCGATGCCGGCGAGACGCCAGCTCTCTTAGTGGTGCGTCGCTCTCTGAGCGGTTCTTCCGTGGCTGAGCTCTTCGCGTCGGACCGATATGCACGGTACGCGGAGGGAACTCGCGAAATCGCGAACTCGATCTTTCTCCCTGATCGGACGAGGAAATTCATTGCTGAGGAGTGTCGTCCCTGAGCGATATTGGTAAACCTAATAAAAAAGTCCCGAAAAAAATAAGTGGATCTAATAGTTCTCTGTAATATTTTAACGCCTATCGACTTTGGGCACCGGTTCGTCAAAGATTGTCTTTGGCCCATAGGGCGAGCTGTGTTCGGTCTCGCAGGTTGAGTTGACCGAGAATCTTGGTGACGTAATTCTTGACCGTACCCTGGGTGATGTACAGAGATTCCGCAATCTCTTTGTTGCTCTTGCCGACGGCAATCAACTCGATGATTTCAGCCTCCCGCTCGCTGAATGACTTCATGAGCTCGACTTTCTTTCCCTTATCCGAGCCGTGCATCAGCGATACCACTTTTGGTGTCACTGACGGGCTGAGCTGCGTGTAGCCTTCATTGACCGCTCGAATTGCCGTAGCAAGCTTCTCAGAAGGACTATCTTTCAAGAGATAGCCGCAAGCACCGGCTCGTAGCGCACCCACGATCAAGTCGTCTTCTTCGTATGTGGTAAGAACCAACACTTTTATAGAAGGATAGCGCTTGTGAATCTCCTGAGTTGCTTCGACACCATTTTTCTTTGGCATTCGCATGTCCATAAGCACGACATCAGGTTGCAAGAACCCGACCTGTGTCAAAGCCTCTTCGCCATCGCCGGCTTGACCTACTATCTCGAGATCATCCTCGAGCGCCAGAAGGGTGGCCAATCCTTGTCGTACAAGCACTTGATCGTCAACTATCAGAACCTTGATTGTCACCGTTTTCCCCAGCCATAACCGTTCGCTTGAATTATACCCGTCACGAAGGAACAAGCGGAATTTCGACCGCAACCGTGGTCCCACCGCCATTGCTGGATGCGATGTTGACAATTCCCTTGAGATCGTCGACACGCTCCTTTATCCCGGTCAAGCCAAAGCCGCTTATTTTCAATTCAGAGTCGAAACCTTTGCCGTTGTCGCGCACACGGATGTTCAGCATGTTGCCCTCTGAATGGCTTATCGTAACTTCAATCTCGTTGGCGCCGCTATGCCGCAAAGCATTCGTGCACGACTCCTGAATAATTCGAAAAATTTGATACGAGGTCAAGGCCGGTACGGGAGGAAGATCTATGGAGCTTGTCACCTTGAAGTTGCCACTACTTTCGATACCATCCAGGAGAGTGTTCACGGCATCAAGAAAATCAAACTCCTCCAGGCGCATGAGTGCAATTGAATTTCGAACGTCGCGAAGAGAGCGCTTCGCCATCTTTTCGGCCTCGACCAACGCATTTTCCGACTTTTCCGGATCTCGGTGAAGAAGCTTACGCGCAACCTCCAACTGGACGCTGAGCGAAGTCAACGAATGCCCGACACCATCATGGATGTCGCGACCTATACGAGCGCGCTCCAGATCGGCAGCCATATCGGCAAGCTCCCGAGACATCCTCTCGGTTTCAATTATCTGCTGTTTTCCTACAACCAGAGAATGCACCAGTAGAGCGACCAGCGCCATCAAAACGCCTTGCCAGAGCGTATTGTAGAAAAATGTCGGAAGGAGGAAAACGAGAGCGGCGCCGGGTTCGACCGGCAACGCCTCCCACTGCCAGAACCAGAACTTCAAATAAGAAGATGCGCATAGACAGAGAAAGACGACACCCGACATCCACCACTTGACCTTCCCATCCAATACAAGAGTGGTCCTGGCAACAAGCATGGCGAAAATTGGATTGACCATGGTGGTCTGGCCGCTTACGTAGGCAAAGGAGACAACAACGGCGCTCAGGCTCAACAGGAAGATCTTGGCTCGCATCGTGCGGTCGATCATGTCGAGGCGAGTGAGCACGAAGTACAGGAGTAACAGCACGACGGTCGAAGTCCAACGATTCAACAACAAATTTTCTGGCGGAATAATTCTGAGCATGAGAAGGTGCGAAACGCCGCTCACAATCAGAATCGCTTCTTCGATAAACTGAATCTGTTTATAGAGGCTATGGTGGAAAAAGCGATCGCTCTGATCCTGGTCGCCTCTTTTTCCATCAAGTTGTAAGGATAATTTTCTGACCATGCGATCTAGACTGTACCCGTTTCCGATGGCCGGTACGCAATCCGGCACCGAATCGAGGCGTTACGCGGTAGTTTTGAAAAGAGAGATCGGTTGCGGCTGAAAGCCGGGAAAGACGCTCGCGATGTCATCATTGCCGAGCAGCGATCGCACAATATCGCTCAATACGGAGCGATAGTCTATAGCTACGGTCAGTCCGCTTGGTCCAAGAAATTCGATCGGCGCCTCTATCAGTTGCGGACGAGCGCCAATGACCTGACCGCCCTTTACGCGTTTGCCGATGGCGAACAAGGCAAAACCCCGTCCGTGGTCAGTTCCCATCGAGCTGTTTTCGTATATGCGTCTTCCAAACTCAGTCATTACAACGATAGTCACTCGGTCGAGCTTCCCATGAATATCCTTATAGAGAGATCCAAGTCCGTCGGATAGTTCTTGTATGTTAGACGCCTGCAGACCATCAGCAGCGCCTTGAAAAAAATGCGTGTCCCATCCGCCATGGTCGATACAGGCAACCTCCAGACCGACATCAGCCTTTATCAGCCGCGCTACCTCTTGCAGCGCAGCACCGAATTCGGTGTCAGGGTAACCGGCGCCTCCATCCGACTTACGCGACAAGCTTTTCAACTTTTCAATTCTATGCAAGAGGTCGAGCGTAATTTTGCCGGCACTTCCGAGCAGATCGATGTCGCTGGAATATAGCCTGGATAGCGCATCTGCGACCGCTTGAGGGTTGCCTTTGGGAAGTGTGAGCTTGATCTCGTCGATCGATTTCAATGCACTTGCAGATGGTGCACCACGAAGCGCCTCAGGAAGGGCTGTTCCAAACGCTACCGCTGACAGTGGCGTCATTCCGCCGCTGCGCGAATAGAGATGCCGCCCCAACCAGCCCCCGCCGAGTTTCTTTCCGAAGCTCTCTCCATGTTCGAGTTGATCCTGCGCCTCGAAATGAGACCCAGATGTATTGTCTGAGCCGACACCTTGCACAACGAGAAGTTCGCCCTCGTGAAATGCCGGCAGCAACGCCTGCATGGTCGGATGAAGGGCATAGTGATCGTTGAGCCTCAGAGCCGCCTTTCGCCCGGCAGTGCCGGGTCTGGCAATAGATAAAGTCGGTCTGACCGAGTAATAGTTATCGTCGGCATACGGGATGAACATATTCAGAGTGTCGGCTCCACCGCGCAAGAACACGCAGACAAGAGTGTGCGGCTCCGGTCGGCGCGCGTTGTCGGTGACGAGTGCCAGCCGTTTCAAAAATCCTCTTCTCGAGATCCTTTTCATCGACTGACCTACCTAAAACCGTTGGAAGGCGGGACAAGCAAGGACCAGGCCAAGCAACTCCGGGTTGAGCGCAGGCGAGCCTTTTACCTGCTCAAACGATTTCAATACTTGAAGCTCGGCTTCAGTCGCCCTTCTTCCCACGAAATGTCGAACCAGCAGATCGGCGTCGACCTTGTCTTTGCCAACCGCAAGCAGCGCGGAGGCCAAACTGTCGGCCGGCACACTTACCGACGGCAGTTCGTTACAGGCGAGCGCCAGAGCGAAATTCCAGCGCCAGAGCATGGTGCCCAGCCAAGGCATCATCTCTTCAGGGTAACCGTCCGGTGTTGGATATTGAAACGGTCCATGTCCCATTCGCGAAAGATACTCAGTCAAACCGGTCTTCGCGTGAGTGTCCGCACCTATACCACGAAGCGCCGACACCATGTATCGGAAAGGTCTTTTGAACTTTTCTCCTTTGTGCTGCTGAAACTCAACAGAATTCAAAATGGTGCGAACAAGAGGCTGAATCTCACCATTTGCAGTCTTGAACTTCTCCGCGACAGAGTCGACGAGCGACCGAGGCGGCTCATCCGAGACGAAATAGCGCACCAGCTTCGTAGCAATGTAGCGGGCCGTCGACGGATGGTTAGTAACTATGTCGATCAGGCGATCGACATCTTTCGGTCCGCCACCACTAGCGATGGCATGGCCGAGCACCACCTTCTTTCCGTCATCATGAAATGCGCTGTCGAAGTAAACGCTCCCCTTGCCGAACTCCCCCTTCTGATGCAACCTCCAGCCGGTCAAACACCGAGCCGCTTCATACACATCTTTCTGAGTGTATCCACCGTCAACTCCGAGCGTGTGCAGCTCCATCAGCTCCCGGGCATAATTTTCGTTAGGAACGTCGGTAGGGTGCGCACGCTTGTTCTCTTTGCCATCAAGATAGACCAGCATGGCCGGAGAGAGACAGGAAGCTCTGATCAACTCTTTGAAGTTACCGAGCGCATGGGTGCGCACGACCCTCCTATCATCCCCGGCCTTTAAATAGATGCAGTCACCCTTCTCGAGGTTGATATTGAGATGATCGGTCCAGAACGCCACCATCACTTCGAGAAGTTGGCGTTTCGAATACACGGCGCGCAAAAGGGTGTAGCGGGTCAAGTCATCGCGCAAGACATTGTTTTTGAAATCGTAGCAATCGCCTGGATTCAAATATATCGTCTCAAAACGACGAGCTCTCAGCTCACAAACACCGTCGTCAATTTTCTCGGGTGTAAGCTGTTCGTCTACCCAGGCGGCCGCACCCATCTGTTTTACTCTATCAAGATCACCAGGCCAGGGACCGTAGGCGGCTCTCGACAAGAGGTGAAAGGTCGAATCAATCTCTTTGCCGTCAGGAGGTTTGATGCGATCCGGGATTGTCAGACCCAGCCGGCGGGTGGCTTCGCTTATCACCCCATCACATCCGGCGAGCATTGCACCGCCGCCAAGCAAGGCGGACAATTGCAAAACCTTTCTACGGCTCAGTCTCATCGACAGCTCACCTCGGCAGTTGCACTAAGCTCCACCGTTCGCGTCACCTGACGGCTCTTTGAGAGCCTGTCGAGTCAGAATCTCTGGCTCGGAGGCAGAGGCCAACTGCTCCAAGCGCTTGGTGGTCGCTTTCTTGTCACCCTTCCATTCTCGAAAGAGCGCTCGAATTGCGGCACCGCAACCAACAACTGTAGCGACAGGTAGAATCAACAGCCACCCCAGAAAAGGGAAAAGGAAGCTCAAGACCAGTACGGATCCGCCGCGAACGGTGCCTCTCCAGGGAGCCTGACCGGAAGTTTCCCCACCTAACTTCTCACCGATAAGCTCTGCAATAGCCGCCACACCGATGTTGGCAAAGAGCAGATAGACCCCGGCGATGACAATGGCGACAAGCCCCCAGGGACCTTGCTTGTCATTGGCAAGGGCGCCGAACACAATTACAGTGAGCGCCGTGAGCGGCAGACCCAGAAAGAACGACTTCACCATGCCATTGTAATGAGCCTCTCGGGCACCAGCCACGAGCGGCTCCCAGATTGACCGGCATAAAAGCCAGACGGCATTAAAACAGATGAGCAACCCGACTATCACAAGGAAGATTGCCATTGTGTCGGCAAGAACCATAGAACACCTCCCAGATTAAGCGCGACCGTCCTGTGATGGGCTCCTGACAACGACTATATACCCAGATTAAAATAGGCTCACGTCCCGAGTCTCGTCTTGGCTCTTTACACTCGGGTAGAATCGCAGTAGTAGGGCGACCAATCGCGGTCGTCCATTATTTGGACTTGAAGATGAAACTTCTCCTTGCCGTAGACGATTCAACCTTTTCAGAACGAGCCGCCGATGCGCTCTGTCACTTCGAATGGTTGGGCGGCTCAGAATTATTGCTGCTCAACGTAGTAAAACCGATAGATTATCTCTTACCTTTTGGTATCATGGACGATACTGAAAACAAAGAGAGCAAAGAGCAGGAGATCGTCGACACCAGAGACGTATGGATGAAGGCGATGACCAAGAAAGTCTCCGAGAAGCTCCCAAAACTGAAAGTGTCGCATAAGGTGAAGTTCGGCGACACGCGTTTCATCATAATAAAAACCGCAGTTGAAGAGTCTGTAGACCTCATCGTTATGGGCTCACAGGGACGAACGGGCGCAAAGCGCCTGTTGCTCGGAAGTGTGTCCTGCAGCGTGTGCGAGTACGCACCATGCCCAGTTCTGATCGTAAAAGGAGATGAGGCGACCTGGGGAGACTTCGAACGTGTGCTGGTCGCTTTCGACGGTTCGCCATATTCGCATGACGCCATCGACTGGATTTGCGACCGGAAATGGCCAGCGGGCACTAAGGTATCAATAGTTATGACGCTGCCGGAGTTCGATACGATTGACGCGCAGGACGTCAGCCAGGTCGAGAGCGGCGTAATGAAGGCTCAATGGACGATCATTCATTCGCGCGCGATGCGATTGCTCGAGGAGAGTGCGGCCATTGTGGGAGAACGGATCGGTCGAGACAACGTCACAATCGAGGCAATTCCTGGAGATCCACGCACCGAACTACTCAAGTCTGCCACTAAGTTTGGTGCCCATCTGGTGATTATGGGCTCGCGTGGACGCACCGGACTAACTAAATTCTTGCTCGGCAGCGTCTCTCTGCATTTGGCCAACAACTCGACGGTGCCGATCCTTATCGTGAAGAGATTGGCTCCGGAGACGCTTGCCAGCATCTACGCTACAGAGACGCCGACCAGTACGTCGCAGATGAGACCGAAGAAGTAGCTTGTCTACTTTATTGAAAAGAACTAGACTGTAAGCTATCGTGC
>CAZISK010000217.1:0-10053 GCA_964541355.1 uncultured Candidatus Obscuribacterales bacterium | reverse complement strand
TTTTCGAGACTGGGAGATACGAATAGTTGGACGGTAACCCGTCCCGGTGACGCTACTTGTGCAGTAGTCGAAGATGTGAAACTTAACGCCGACAAAAGTCTCTCCTACAAAGCGGGTGAAGCACAGGTAAACGAGCTTACTAATGGAACCAAAGAAGTACAGATCCATGGACGCACGTATACCTACGACAGAAATGGAAAGATGATCGGTGATATCGCTACTGGTGGTGCACCAGGACAGGTAGGCGGCGTGCCAGGAGCAGGTCGTCGAAGATCTCTGATTCCAGGCATGGATGGACAACCACCTGTTCCTGGCAAGTTTCCGGATGTACCGGTAGTACCAGGGTCACACAACGGCACCATCCTTGGAGTTTCATTATCTGCTCGAGCGCTGGAGCGCGCCGCGGTGCCTGAGAGCAGAGACAAGAAAATTGGCAATACATCAGCAATTGATTTAGACGACAAGAAGCTGAGTTCGCTCGATCCTAATAAGCTAGATGCCACCACGGCAGAAGTAATGGCCGGCAGATTGACGCAGCTCAGTCGAGATCCCAGCCCAGAGCCCGGTAAATCGCCTTTAGCTACAACTCTGGAGAGAGGCATCAACGGTCCGAACGGCAAACAAGTCATGGAGGGCATCGTTGCCGCAATGGGAAAGGACGGAGCGGGGTCCAATGATCTGGCCGACCTATTGCTTAAAGGAAGTAAAACGGATAGCTTCCGAGGGATTTCGGGAAAGATTGCCGAGCTGGCATGGCAAGGGAATCCTGCCGCAATCCGAACGCTGGCAGCGCTGACCACCGGCATTGCTGACCGCAAAGACGGACCGGCGACGGAAGATTACTCGAGCTGGGCAAAGACGCATCTAATAGGGTCCGCAAAAAACAAGCCGGAATTGGCGACGACCGTCGTAAATGCGTTATTGGGCGCAAACAAGCATAGAGAGAATAATCCAAAAATCGCCGGCAGTGCGAATTATATGGAGACTCTCACGACAGCAGCCTCTCTAATTCCTGTCGATTCCACAAAGTCCGTGGATAGAAAGGCGGTGGATGGAACGCTTGATCTTGTCCGAAAGGAATTTGCCGCAGCCAATAAAACTATCGAGCACCCAAATTCGAAGAGCTCTGCCGAAAACCTTCTTCGCATGGCTCCCCATCTGACCAAGGCCGATGCTGACTTGATTGGCAAATATTTGACCAATCCGGATGTTCTCGGTGCGCTCGAGAAAAATGCGGGCAAACTCTCAACATCGTTTAAAAGAGAACTCGCGCGTAACTTGACTGACGTTCTTGCTAGTGGAAGGGCTCTTCATGGTGGAGTCACCAATAAACACGACGTCTTTGCCGCTCTCCAGGCACTGCCTACAGTGGCGGGCGAGCTTAATGCCAAAGATCTGAACAGCATCGCCACCGGAGTAGGAGTAGCCTCCGACAGAACAGTTTCAAAAGAGCTCAAGTTGACCGACAACAATCGTAGTGACATGCGATCGTTGGCGGGTGATATCGCCCTTGCTGCACTAAAGCAGAGCAACAGTCCTGAAGCGAGAAAAGCCGCGGTCGACATGCTCAACTCAGGGCTAAAACCGGCAAAACTAGACAGCAAAGACCATGACGTGATTTCTAAGCTCTATGCAGACGGCAAAATCACCGATCCCGAGATGATCGGAAAGCTCGGCAAGTTCACTCGATCAATCGGTATGCCGGCCAGCGCCGAGCAACTCTTAGCAGAAGTCGGAGCGCCGCCTTCTCGGATCTCGGAATACGCAGAAGCGATACGGAAGAACTACGGGAAGCCCGGAGACAGCGGAGATGAGGTTCTTCGCAGAGTCCTACATCACTTCCGAATTGCCGAATCTCTCTCTCCTCAAGATCGAGCTTCGTTGATGGGATGGAATAAGGCAGACAGCGGCAATCCCGATGTTCAAACTAAAGAGCTCACAATAGTTGGTCAGATGGTCAACAATGTTCTGCAGGACTCGCCGCATAAAGCATTGTTAGACCCAAAGTTTCCGGTTGAGCTGGGCAAACTGCATACGGACGCAACCACGAAAGCTCACGATGACCGAATGGCAACGAATAAGTTGCAAGAAGAGAGGATGAAAAAGCTCAATGAGCTGGTCAAAATTACTAAAGACGGTGCAGAAACCTCCACAGCAGGTGATATCTTGCGGCTGCTTGGGGGTGCCATCACATTTGGTGCAGCAGCAGACGTGACAGCAGCGGCCTCGCGTTTGCGCGAAAAGTTCACATCAGACGGTGTGGACAGCAAGCTTTCTAAGCGACAGACCGAACTGTTGACGTCGATTGAACGGATGTCCGGAGATATCGACAAGAGTAAAGGAACCGCGATGCTCTCCGGACGGCGTGCGGCACATCTCGGACTCATAGTTGATGTAGAGGCCTACAAACGCTTTCTGAACGATGGCAAAACATCAAGCGCCGATCACCTGGCTGTAGGATTGCACAATAAATATGGTATCGGTATTGGTGCGCTGAACGGTAAAGATACCGACGCAGGAATATTAGGACGGGCAAAGGGAAAAGGAGAAACAGCCTGGGATCGCCTGCCCGATTACAGAAAAGCGACTGATACGGATAAATCCGACGGTAAGACAGAAGCCATGCGTAAATTCGAGGCAGCACTCGGAATTCGAACCGTAGACATCCCCGGAGCAGGCATCACCCATTCGAAGGAAAAGCCCGCCCCCGAAGCGCGAGGACTGGCTCAAATATCTACGAAGACCTTCCCAGAAACAGGGGTTCGCGACGCCTTCGTGCGCAATGCAACACGCACCATGGACAGTGACCCTGTTATCAAAAACATGTCCGAGAAAGCCTCGGAACTAGCAGGTCCTCTGCATCAGCTATCCAAAATGTTTGAAGCAGGCATGAATGGCACCCCTTACCATGACTTCGTCAAAGGCGTAAAGGATTGCTCCGATAAAGTCGAAAAGGTCTTGGCCAGCGTCGGTAGCGCAGACATCAAGGCTCTTCGTGAGCGTATCGATGCGATGGAAACCGCAAAACGAAAAATGGTCGAAGCCGGCGCCGATAAAGAACCTGGTAACCAAGCATACAAAGAGCTCGGCGAAAGGCTCGCCGGACTCAAAGGTGTGCACGACATGTTCAACCGGTTCGATCACGCCCGTTACGGAGAGATGTTGAAAGCCAAGGATGGCAGCCCGCTACGTAGCCCCACGGGCGGTATCATGTATAAGGACTCCTACAAAGAAATCAGAGAGATGCTGAATGCGGTAAATGAGGGCGCATTGAAGCCATCCACATACAGCAACTGGATTAAGGAACATGGTCCGCTCATCGCTGCCAGCGTCGGAGCGATGGCACTGACGGCGGCCGCCGTAGCCACTTTCGGCGGAGCCACCCCGCTTGCAGCTGCCGGCTGGACTGCGGTAGGCACATTGGCAGGGCGAGAAATTACCAGAGAGCTTCTCTATCGGGCCAACAAGGACGGCTACACCGGATTCGGGAGCTACAAGGACAAGGGAGCAGATGTCCTCGATTGGTACAGAATGAGCGACAAGCGATCGACGGAGGATAATCTCAAAGCATTTGGTATTATGGCCGGCAATACCGCTCTAGGCCTGGCGATTGATACAGGTCTGAATGTTGTTTCCGCGGGTCTCGTCGGCGGTATCTTGCGCGGTGCAAAGCCGAGCGCGTTCATGAAATCGTTTGCGAGCCAATTGGAGAAGTCTCCGAACCTCGTGCATCTGGCTTACAAAGCTGAGCGTGCCGCTAATATGACGCGCGGACTGCCGGCTCTCAAATCGGCAGCAGATGAATTTAAAACCCACTTCTTCAAAGAACTCCCTCACACCTTAGGCTTCGCAGGCGGGCATACGGCTTTGTCTTCTGCAGTGAAGGATGACTTCGCCAAATCTCTCACTCATAAGTCAGGGTGGAATCTAGATCAGCTCGTAGACGTAGGACTGACCACAACCATGGCTATCGGAGCCGGTCTTCTACGAGGTGCTCGAATGAACACTCAGAAACACGAGTTAACCTACGACCTTAAACAGGGTACGAGTCGAACCGACTTTATACGTTTTATGCAAAAAGAAGGTTACGTCGTCAGACAGTCAGAATCAAATCCAAAAGTCTGGGAAGCCACACCGGTAAGCGCTGGAAAAGAGTCCAAACCATTGCGTCTGGTCGACAAAGCAGACGCAGAACCCACGAAGACCGCTACCAAACCCGGTGCCAAGCCCCCACTTTCTGAAACAGAAACTGGTCACAGGAGCCTTGCGGGTAAGGGAGCACCTATTCCCGATCACGAACGTCTCGAGCAGCTTCTGAAAAAGTACGGAATAGAAGGTCCAAAACTTCTTAACGACGAAGTAGTCGGATCCCTTGCAAAAAGACTTAACAAGGCGCTTGGCCCGTGCCTCTCCGAGAAAACGAAAGGGCTGGGTCCCACCGAGCGAAAAGCCGTTGAAGAGGCACACGCAAAAGATATTCCTAACCAGATTAAAGCCGCTCAAGAGGCTCTCAACGACATGTGCACTGAGCTCGGAATCCCGCCGATCAAGCTGGATAAACTCAGCGGCAACTGGGCAAGTGGCGGCTACGAAAGCGGAAAGATCTCAGTAAGTGGCGAGATGTTTTCGAATCGATCAAAACTAATTAATACCCTGGCACATGAATTGACTCATCACGAACAGCATACCCTGATGGTGCGCAGGATTAACGAGCTTCTACCCGCAGCCGATAGAGGCAATCCGGATAAGGTAATTAAGTACTGGAACGATAAAATAATGGCTCCAATTGGTAGAGAAACTGATGCCAAACTGATACGCGATCATGTCGAGGCTTCGTTGAAAGGCTCGAAGCCATTGACACAGGAGCAAGCAAAGCGAGCGGATGCGTTACTCAAATTGTCATCCCCTTCGGACGCAGCAAACTATGCAAGCGGACTTGCCGGCTGGGCGAACAACCATGCGTTACTGGCTACCGAGTGGGCAAACTGCACAAACGATCAACTGAAAACGAACCTGTCCACGCCCAAGGATCGTGCAGACCTCAAGAGCATAATGCGCCACGAAAAGCCAGAAGTGCAAAGGGAAGTAGCACAGTTGTTGGCAAAGAATTCATTGTCCGATAGCGACCTTGGCACATTGAAAAAACATCTGGAGACGGCCTCGGAGTCATGGCGACAGCGTCGCGATGCCTATATTAAGGCATACGCAGATCATGTCATGGAAGTAGAAGCCAGAACAGTCGGTACGAAGGCGGAGATCCTGGCACGGTTGGCCGCGGATAGGGCAAAGGCACCAAAATTCACACAGGAGAGCGAAGCTGACAAAGTGAAGCGAGAGCAAGGACTGTCCAGGCTCTTCGAAAGTCTCGATAACGATTGGTAGGCTGCAGCCACTCAACGTAATAACGGTGGTACGGAAATCATGTCAACCGGTCCCGTCATTCTGTTCATACGGCTGGCTATTTTGTCGAAGATGATAGCCGCTCATGGACGGAGTAAATAGAGAGTACAGCACACAGCCAGCACCAGCTACAGTAAAATGATTTTATCTCGAAAGAACATACTCAAATCATGAAAAAATTCGTGCGCAACTTCACACATCTATTATTGGTATATAGTCTAGGAGCAACCATATGCATGCATGCCTCAGCAAATAAGAACGAACTTGAATGGTGGCAAATCGAGAAATCGATCGCCGAGCAGATTGCGGATAAAGGCGCTGTAGCGGCCTTCAAGGCTAACATGCAAATAAAGAATCCATCGATAACTGACTTGTTTGCTCGCATGAATCTGGCAGTTCGCACTGGACACAATACGGAGGCTCGCAACGCCATATTCGCGTTGCACGCTATTCCGGCATCGGCCGACATACCGACTAACGCACTAAAAGAAGCGTGCAATTTTCTCATTGGCAAAGAACTCTGGGACCTATCAAAGGAATTTCTTGAAGCATTTCCACAGAGTTATCCTGGTTGGGGTTATGAATTCATAAGGCACTGGGCCGGGCCTGGTGAGAAATCGGTCGATAGCAAAAGGATCGCAGAGATCGATAATTGGCTTATAGAGCGGGAAAAGGCTAGCCTCCACTTCGAGCAGCAGGCGATGCCAAATAAAAACACTCGCCATTCAATATACTATTCTGACGATGATTATTGGCCTTTACTGAGAATCAGACTTAGAGAGTTTACTCGCACCATGCCTGTTTTGGTGGCAGAACTCTCACAAGCCATTCACAACCATCCAGACAATCCCAACACCGTTAGACTATATCTTGAAGCGGCACGCAGGGGGCGACTCACAGAAGCGCAAGTAGCCTGGCTGCCAGAAGTTTTGAAAGACGTTAGTGCGTACGAACTCTACAAACTGGGGCAAATTGACAGCGGCTACCCAGCACTCTCTCTCAGACTGTTGCAGAAGTCGATGAACTCAATGTTTTCCTCGAAAGACAAAAAATCGATCGAGAACTATTTTCGCTACGAGATGAGCGCTCCAACGCTGCAACCACCCAACTACGAACAGGTACTCCGCACATGGACCAAACAACAGATGGCTCAACGTTATCAAACACTCGGTCAGAGCACCATGGCACAAAAGCTTCTAGTGGAGCTGTCCGCAGAGCAGAAAAAGTCACCACTGCCATCTCTTGCCTTAAGTCAGCTCGCTGGTCAGGTGCAGTCTCAGATGCCCACAAAACCACTGGAAAAGCTAATCTACAAAGCAGAGCCTGACAACAAGAACAATTTCAACTACTGGCTGGGAAGAGCAAAGTACTATACCGGTAGGAAGGACGATGGACAGGTTCGAGATTGCTACAACAAAGCTCTGACACTGGTTCCGCTCATGCCGGGTGCCGATGAAGCACAGTGTTTCAACCGCAGTCTAGTTGTAAGCGATCTGGCCAACTACCTGCGCAAGTATGCGCAGACAACTGCTGAGGCGGACCACCTGCTCTGGAGAGAGTTCGAAGAGCATCCGATGCTTGCCTACAGAACCAGATTAATCAACACCACTATCACCTCAGACGGCTTTCGAGATCGCATGGTCAAAGCTACAGACGAGCGACTTTGGCAGCACCTTATGGAGACTAAATCCTGGGGGTACGCGGAAGAGCATTTGCTCATGTACATGTTTTCCAGTGTGCCGATAAATGAGCGCACGCCATTCTGGATCAAAGCGACAAAACTAGCGGGCCGCGATGGAAGTCGAGAAGGCACTCTGGGTTGGGTAATGACGAGATACGAAGCCAGCCAGAGAGCGGTTCCGATACTTAAGTTGGCATGCGCTTCCCTTTCTGGTGAGCAGAAAACGCGAGCGCAATTCACACTGTTTGAAGCCTACCTCCACTTGAATGACTGGCGAAACGCGGAATCAATTTGGCCTCAGGCGCGCCAGCAACTGACCCTTCACGAACTGGCACCCTTCTTTTCTCAGGTTGCGCTGGCTGCGGCACGCGCCGGAGACAAGAAAGAGGCAATGCGTCTGTGGCAACAGAAAGACTCCATTGACTGTACTGCCCTTATGCATCTGGACGAAATGGCTAAAGCCGGCATGAAATCTGAGCTGCTGCAGTACTACGCCACGGTCGAGCGCGGCAATCCGCATGCCACTTACGTAAGTGAAGCAAGAAAAATCCTTGCCGAAAGCAAATGATAGTAATAGCAAACAGGCACTACAGATATCGTTTTGTCAGGATCTCAGTAGTCTGAATCAGATTCACCGGACACTTGCTGGCAAGTTTCCCGTACGGAATATAAGACTCTGGAATAGCACCAGCAGCATTGAGATAAATCAGCTGAAGGAACTCAAATTTCAAATATTCACTAGCTGCTGAACCGGATTTCAATCCGAGTTTTCTGTCCGGAATCCCATATGCACCACCCATGGCACCACAAAAGAAGTATCAGACTTACTCAATGTTGAAGCTACTGAAGAATAGAGAGCCAGCTTCGATACCACCCTTCGGATCCCGCGACTGTCGCTCCAGGCAACCCCGTACCTTAACTTCAGATCCAAGTAATTTCTTCAGCCGATGCTCCGGCGGTTTGTCATGCGTCTTGAGCCAGACTAAACCTTTGCCGCCTTTCGTTCCCATCGAGAGATAGTAACCGGTTTGATCATCGAATGAAAGAATACCGCTTAGCGTCTTATCCGGATCGATTATTTTGATTGGCAATTCCGCGTGCAGTTCCCCTAAAGCGCCAGGCAACAAATTCTTCGCAGGAATTGAATATTTCAGAGTGAAGGAGCCCGGAAGAGTAGACCAAAACGCATGTAAATGTTTGATTTCGTCGGCAGATGTCGACTGTTTTTTGATCAAAATCGGAAGCGCGTTCAAAGACAGTTCGCCATTCGGAGGCAACGGCGACTTTTCAAATGCACAGATCTGATCGTACACATAGGATGGCGCGTTTGGAACAGTCTCGCGTGTAATATCATCAACAATCGTGGGCACCACGAGCAGTGGCTTAATATACTCAAGATGAAGCGTCTTTCCTGACGTATTGACCACATAAACGGAAGGAGATATTTCGGTACCAGTAGAAACATTGGAAGATTGAAGCACGGCCTTGAGTGCAATTGGCTGCATCGAAGAATTTTCCTTACAGGATACTGGGAGTACGGCGCTAGTAGTCAGGAGAGCGAGAGTCAAAACAGCGCGCGAAGTTAGATTCATCTTTCGTAGTCCTGTCGAGACACCCTCTCAGTTTAACCGAAATTCTCAGATCTCTACGCGCTTTCAGCAGGAGGGTCTACCGCCGACCGCTGGCGCACCAAAGAATTCCCAGTTGCGCAAAACGGCGGATCATCGGTCTTCCTTGTCGGCTCGAGGGATTCCCATTCTCACCCTGCAAGTCTGTTACCAAGAACGCTTTGGCTCAGTTAATTTGTATGCGCTCGCGAATTCGGACCGTCACATACATGCTCTAGGGAGTGAACTCTAATGATCTCGCTCGTCTGATTGACATTGAGAAAACGTGGGAAAAACTGTTGCAGAGACTGACGGCAATAGAGAAAGAAAGAGACCTGTCAAAGAGAACCTCAGTAACGAAAACGTCCGAGCCCGCGCCCCGATGGATAGCTAGAAGAGCAAGAGGCGAGTTTGGCTGAGGTGAGTAATAGGATTGGAAGAAGTAGCGACGCTCAATTGGAGATTCTGAAATCGACCTAGACAACTGTCCGACGTGTGGAAAGAGCAAACAAAAGGACTCCAATTCCGGCTCCTTTACTCAGTGGGTTTCCACTTGCGTTTGCGACCTGCCGGTGTCGATCGAGGGTCAGGCGCTATCGGTAAGGATCTGCCAGCTCTGCGGCAAGCGCATCCTATCTGAAAGACCGGGCAGCTTTACCCAGTGGATCTTCAGGCAAGATACCTGCTCATGCAAGAATCCTTCAATAGTCCGCGTCGCCCAGGATGGCGGAGCGGAACCTGTCGGCCGCACAAATGCCAATAGCGCTCCGTCTGTCAGCAAACACCAGATCTCAGAGTCGACCGCACCAGACTTTGAAGCAGACTCCAGTCACTTCCCCCTGGATCGGTATACGCCATTGAAGAAACTTGGTGCCGGTGCAGCAGGCGATGTATTTCTCTGCGTGGACAATACCCTGGAAAAAATGGTGTGCTTAAAAACTTTGCACACAGCCACTACTGAGGCCTTGATTTCATTTCAGAAAGAGGCAAGAGCAACATGCAACATCGTTCACCCCAACATCGTAACGGTACTGGACTTTGGTATCGCGGACGGTGCGTCACCATATATGGTGTTTGCCTACTTTAATGGAGAAAGTTTGCATAACATCATTGTCGAGGGTGGACCACTACATTGGCAGTATGCACTGGATGTAGTGGCAAAGGTAGGAAGAGCCCTGGCTTACTCGCATAAACACAAGATTCTGCACGGTGACATAAAGCCGCATAACATCCTAGTAGCAGACGACGAGACTGGCGGGCTAGACATTCGTCTTATCGATTTTGGTCTATCAAATATTAGGCAGTACAGTACAAAAGCGGTCACAGGTACTCAACCAGAAGCGATACCACGAAAGACTGCGAACA
>CAZISK010000216.1:0-10054 GCA_964541355.1 uncultured Candidatus Obscuribacterales bacterium | reverse complement strand
TCTTGTCCAGAGCATGTCCGCTATACGAGCAGAAGACCGTCGGAATACAAAGGGTCTTTCCATTGGTGCTTTCCATCAAGAAAGCAGGGCTGGTAGGATCCCATCCGGTGTAGCCACGGGCCTCGAATGTCGATCTGATACCACCCGAAGGGAAGCTGGATGCATCAGGTTCGCCCTGAATCAACAGTTTTCCGGAGAATTCCAGAATCGCACCGCCTTCGGGTCCGCCGGAGACGAGGAAGGAGTCGTGCTTCTCAGCAGTTTGCTCCGTCATCGGGTGGAACCAATGGGTGAAGTGTGTAGCACCGCGAGACAACGCCCAATCCTTCATGGCATTGGCGACGATGTCCGCCATCGAGGGATCAAGCTGCTCGCCGTGGTCGAGGCAGCGAACCAGCGCCTTGTAGACATTCTTCGGGAGCAGCGTTCTCATTACGTGGCGGTTGAAAACGTTGGTTCCGAAGATTTCGGATACCTGAGTAACCGTGTAGTCTACGCCGCTCTTGATCGGCTCCCGATTGCGCACCGCCTGTAGTGCCTCCCATCTTGCTGCACCGTGTTGAGCTGAACGGCTTCTCGCAGTACTTAGCCTTCCATGAGTATCTACTCTAACTGTCATTTTGCTCCCCCTGTTTCTTGCCTGACGTAGTTTCCATACCGTTTTCGATTTAAATACCAAGAGCCTTTAGAATCACGCGTTTTTTGCGTTGACCGTCAAACTCCGCGTAAAAGATCTGCTCCCAGGGACCGAGATCGAGCTTGCCTTCGGTAACTGGGACCATTACTTGATGATTGATGAGAATTCGTTTTAAGTGAGCGTCGCCGTTGTCTTCACCGGTATTGTGATGATGGTAACTTGGATTGACCGGTGCCAGCTTTTCGAGCCATTCGTCGATGTCTTTGATCAAACCGTTTTCCCAATCGTTGATATAGACACCGGCTGTTATGTGCATTGCGGAGACGAGGATAAATCCTTCCTTGATGCCGCTTTCTTTCAAGAACTCCTGGACGTCATCTGTGAGTCGAATGTACTCGCGTCTCTTTTTGGTATCGAATTCCAGATACTTGGTGTGCGACTTCATCGCTTGAGATACTGTCACGGACGCTGCTCCTCAAAGTAATACAAATCCTTCGGCGGTGGCGGTTTTACTCGCCGACCGACAACCCGTATATACATCAACACTACATTCGGCTATCAAGCCGGTTGCGGCTATTCTAATAGATTGGACTAGATGTTCCATTAACTGTCAACGATTCTCGCTTGACAGCTTTACACTGCGAAAACGAAGTAGCAGTCTACATTTCGGATTCTTTGCAACGAATCTGATGAGAAGCGCTTCTTGCTCGAATTTGTATTTTCATGAGTCGATCGCTGAAGCCGTCCTGCTGGTAAGGATTTCAGCGGAGGTGCTTTCGTATCAAGTTTCTATTAAGCCTGAGTATCCAACTTGGTATAAGTGCACATAGGCTATTTCAGGGAATGTGATTGCATCCACGTGTATATCTCGACGTCCACAGCATCGCGACCGCGGGTAGGAGTCGACGCCGGTATCTTTGAGATAGCCTGCCAGGGCTTCGTAATATTGAGGTTGCTGAGAGTGCTGCGTGCTTCCTTATAGTCGACGAACTTCGGAGTTGTCGGCTGCCAGCTCGATAGTTTCGGCTGCCAGACGGACTCGAGTACGAAAGCAGTCTCTCGTTTGGGATCCAAAAACAGAGCTTGTAGTTTTGGTGCGAAAGATTCTTTCGTGCCGGCTGTCAGTGCGGCATTGAACTCACGCCCCTGACCTACGTAGAAGCCCGTATAACCGCCGCGTTGAATGATGCCCAGGTCGTGCGTGGCAATTAGATCGAATCGACCGGGACGGGCACCGCTGACACGATCCGGTCCATGTGTGTGGAAAAGGATTCGGCCGGGCTTATCGCGGAAGCCCAGTTCGAAAGTCGTTTTGTCTCCCGTGATCGGCTTGCTTATGCGGTGCTTCAACAGATCCACGGATCGTCCAGTTTCGACGCCTTTCCAGGGATGGCGAGCAGCAAGCATCTCGCTCAATTCAAGAACATTGACCGTCCCCTCTTTGTGAAAAATATTGGGCGGAATGTCCATATTTCCAGGACCTCGAAAGGCCCACTGCTCCGAGACAAATTCCTTGGCCGCCGTAGACGCCTTGCTAACAGGCTTACCAACCGCCTTATCGGCGGCGCGTCCAATCGCCTTGTACAGAGGAGGAGTACCAAAGGTTCTCGTCGCGAGGTATCCACCAGCCAGTGCGCCAGGGGTACCTTCGATCAACATGGCCGATTCACGAGCCAAACCGTATGAGGCGCGTTCTGCCAGCATACGGCGCTGATAATCGGTACTGGCATCGCCTGCTTCGGACAGGAAGTTGATGGTTTCTGAACCGTAGCGGTAAAGCTGATATCCGCACAATCCGGCTGCCGCGACCCCGCCTACCTTCGGGTATTTCGCAAGTAGCGCCGTCGTTCCGTAGCCAACGCCGGTCGAGACTGCTGCAAGCGTGAGCATCTTCTTCGGGTCCTGCAAGTCCTTCGCTACTTCGTCATAGAGCTTAGAAGGCGTCTCACTCAGAGTAGCACCGGTCGTTCGCAGCATATTGCTAACGCGTTCCGACCTGGTTGGGTAAAAGTTTTCGCCCACGAGGGACACCTGACTAAGTAATAGAAACCGCAGAATGATAATAAGCTTTTACTATAAGAATGTCTGTGGGAGAATTACGCGTAGTCGAAGACCCTTTGCTGGTATACGTTTCCGGTCACTCGCCAATTCCGGATCGAAGGGTCGAAGCGAGGTCGACGTCCGAACCCGGGCCAAAATATCAAACCTTATTCCAAACCGCGCGCCTTTCGCTATACGGACTACGACTCGCAGCAATCCATTCCAAGTTGCGAACTTGCCGAAGACAGCGGTTTTCGCTTTACAGTTTTCACCGTCTGAGGGCGTTAGCAAAAAAAGAGTCATTGACGCAGAGGTGTCACCGATGGCTTGTCACCAGGCGCAGATCCCGTAGATTTCTGGTCGTTTGGGACACCGGAAGCGGGCTGCTTCTTGTCAGTCGATTTGTCGCCCTGCGCCGAGCCCTTTGACGACAAAGCCGAATCTGGCGAAGCAACAGCCGGTTGCACCGAGCTCTCTTTGGACTCTTTATCCAACGGTGTCACCGATTCGCTAGCTGGTGTCGTCGACTTTGGATTCGAACTCGCTGGACTGGCGGTTTTATCCAATCGTGCCAGTGCGGCCTTCGCATCGCCGTTGCTTCGCTCGGCCTCGATAGCCTTGAGATAAGCTTGTCTGGCGCCTTCCAGCTTGTTCTGTTTTTCCAGAATCTGTCCCAGGTGCATCCACAAAGCAGTGTATTGCGGGCTGCGTTTTACAGCAGCGCGGAACTCTTTCTCCGCAGTGACGATATCGCCTTGTGCCTCCGCTAACCAGCCCAAATCCACATGCAATGCGGTCGAATCAGGATCGGTTTTTACGGCTTCGGTCATCTCCGCGACAGCTTGATCCTTCTTCCCTTTCTTAGCAAGCAAGAAGGCGAAATCAGCACGAGCAAAAGCGTTGCCCGGATCGATATCAATGCTGGAGCGATAGTATTGTTCTGCCATTTTGAAGTCGCCCTTGCTTCCATAGGCAAAACCGAGCGATCGCAGAATCGCAGGATCATTGGGCAGGTAGGTGCGCGCCCAGAGCAACTCGGTAATCGCGTCATCCCATTTGCCCTCGGTTGCTTTGTCCAAACCCTTTTTGTAGTGGGCTTGCGATGCCTCAGTCCTGAGCTCTTTCTGCTGGTCTTCAGTGAGAGGAATTGGATCAGCCAGTCCAACCACCATGAAGAATTCGGCGAGCGCGCGCAAGGGCTTACATCGTATCATGGCAATTAGACAATAATCCCGGTGTGCGATTTTCATTTCCGGCATGTACATGATGGCAGCTCGAACTTCGAGTTCCGCGAGTTCGTAATCCCATTCCTTCGCGTAACTCTGCGATGCCAGGAAGTGTTGAACGGCCTCGTGTTGCTGAAGCAGTTTGACCCTTTTCTTGTCATTGGGACCGTAACTTTCTTGTGATTGATCATCACTGGCGGCGGTATCAAGTGGAGTGACACTGGCTTCGGTGGCAGTCACCTTCGCATCGGTGCCACCATTTTGAGCGGTATCCTCAGCTTCAGAAGATTCGTTGGAAGATTCGTCGCCCGACTGCGTCGTGCTGGAGCCAGAAGAGGAAGATGATGTTGATGATGCCGGATCAGTAGACGGTCCCTCTGCCGCACCACCCTTGGTATCAGTCGGCTGTGACGTCTCGCTAGCACCTGTGCGCGCAGCTGGTCCATTCTCTGGTGTCGCCACTGGCTTTTGTGCCAAAGCTGTATTAGCCATCATGGCGAGCCAACAGGTGGCCGCGATTGCGATGTGACGAAACTGTTTACTTCTAAAAGACTTGGGTGCTGACATACGTGACCGCCTGACTGGGGCTCGACCGAGATGGTAATACCAACACGGTGAAATGCTGGCAACATAGGCCGATCTTTATTATGACATCCAACTGGCTCCTCTTCTCTAGATCAAATTTACTGCGATGACTTCAGTGTTTACCCCAGAGACTAAGAACACGCCCCGCCATCCGTGAATCGGTGTTCTCCGCACACGGCTCGAAACGTACACTCGGTGAGCGGTATTCGGTTGTCTTAGCCCTGGCAAGCGGCGCCTCGCGCCCGTGCCCAAAATTGCGCCTACGATCCCTAATCTCCGGAAATTAGTGCACCGCCGAGTAGGCTTCAACGGCACAATCACATTGCTGTGAGGTTACCAGATAGGACGCCGTCATCACGAGCAGGTTCCCACGGTGAGCGGCTCTAAAACGGAAGACTTCCTTAAGACCGTGCGGCATTCGGTTACCGCCGGGATGGGTGGCGAGGCGCTCAATATCTCATAACAAGGCAATCTGCTCTAAACCGAAACAATCGAGATACCACGAAGATCCGCAAATTGCGCCATTTCTGACTGTTCAACGACAAGCGTTTCGTTGGCTGCAACGGCCAGAACACCGCCTGGTTTCGGAGCCAACATAGCTTCCAGCGTGTTCATGCCAACCGCTGGTGTATCAAAACGCGGGTCATTATTGGTTTTTGGAACCTTACATACAACCACCGGTCCACGAGCCAACTGAACTCCTCGCCGGATAGCCTCATCAGTGCCTTCGATCGCTTCCACCGCAAGGATCATCCGGTCTTTCACGACCACTGTCTGACCGATACCGAGCCGAGCCATTTCTCTAGCGACTTTGATGCCGAAATCGACATCGACATATTCACCCGCTGTTGGCTTGCGATTGGTGATAACACCTACATCCGGAAATATGTGCCTGAGGAATTCCGACTGAGTAAGAACCCTGACGCCGTTGGCTTGGGCAAGATCTCCTACGGCGGCCTGAATTGTATCGTCGGTAAAATTCGTGAGTTTACTCAGCTCCCGAATCGCGGTCCAATCGAGCTTGTACAAGGATCTAAGCAATTCAAGCTTTTGCACTTTACCAATGAATACGACTTCTTGAATGCCTTCGCTTTTGAATAGCTTCATTGTGCGTCCAAGCTGACCGGGCGCGATATCAATGACCTTGACACAGTGCGGCGAGACGCGCTCCCTGGGCTCTTTTCCCATGGCAAAGGCGACGACATCGTAACCCTTATCCCGGGCACTTTGCGCCAGGATCGCCGGCAGCTTCCCGCCGCCGGCCACTAACCCGAGCCGTTGACGGGTCTTACTGCTGTCGCGCACGTGGTTAAGAACTGAGTTTGTCATGGGCTCTGAATGGGACTTGGTTTGTTTTCGCCAAAATTAGCGTGCGAAGATTGGCAAGTCTATCATGGACTTGGCATCCAGTCCCGGGTGAGGTTTTAACCCTGACGCTGATAGCGAAGAATGAACTGTAGCATGGTCCCTGCGCCCGTCCCTGTGTTCTGCTTAACAACCAGGCGCCATACGTTTCCGAGGCGGCATTGCCATGTGTTATAACGAAGTGTACCTGTTTCACGCCTTGCAATCAGCTGTTAAACAGAGGGAAACTATCTCCAAAACCCTGAACCTTTCCGGGTTTGCTTGACATCAATAAAGTTTTGACATTAAACTGAACTAAGACTGGATACTACTGCGGTGTTTTATGGCGAACTATTCAAACCGATTTGTTATTGGGCTCTCCCTTCTGCTAGCGCTCGGGATGTGTGCTTCACCAGCTCTAGCTCAGAATCCGAATCTGGGGCACTTCTACATGGCACGGCAGCAGGTTCAAATCACTGATGACGCGCCGATGGTCAACGATCAACGCACGTTCCCCGCACCAGGTCAGCCTGGAGCCGGCGGCATCGGTGCCATGCCGAGACGCCCACTAGCTCTCCCGAGAGCAGGTTTTCAACAATACTCGCCTGCGGTGCCTGGCTTCAGCAGCGGTCTTCCACAGGTAGTCAACGGCGTTCCACCCAAAGACCCGCCTCCGATGCCGGTCAAGGAAGGCAAAAGAGCGAAAACAAACAAGTTAAAGAACAGCTCTAAGTCCACCAAAACAGCTAGCCAGAAGAACTCTCCAGTGACGGCGGCGAAGGCTTATTCACCTTATAAGGGTTACACTCCTGGTGTCACCACCGCTCAGACAGCTTCAGGAGTGAATGACATGCAGTCCAAGACTCGAGTGAGAGGGAGTGTATTGCATTGGGCGCGCGGTAAATAACCGCTGCTCAAATCGTGCTGACGTCAGTTTGTGGAATCCAAAGGGAGTCGACAAAATAGTCAGAATCAAATCTTACCAAGTACCGATTATTGCGGAATTCAATAATGGTGCCACGGTATTCTAGACCGTCATAAGTGACCTTTACCTTGGTGCCGGGCTTTAGCACGTTTAGTAGTTGCACAAGCGAGAGGGTTTTACGTTGAACTTTCGAGTTTTTGCGCAGTCCAAGGCTGGATAGGATATCGTCCGAGTACACCCCGCAGGTGACACCGGCAAAAGCGATGCATAATGCAGCTAAGGCGAACACCAAAACATCAAGCTCTCTGGAGCCGGTCAAAGACCCAGAGGGAAGAACAGGGGGATCTCCTGCGAAGACGCCATCACTCGGCTTCGACGCAGAGTTACGTGAGGAGCTGTCACCACCGTCGGTGGCAGTAGCGGAGGCTGGTAACTCTTCAAGAAATCGAACAATAGGTTCGAGCAATGCACACCTATTGTTAGGATCCTTCATTAACATGCGCTCGATCACTCTGTCGACGCGCGAGTCTCCAGTTGATGACAGATTCGAGGCTAGCTCCTCATCGGAAAACACAAGTTGCTGGAATTCAGATTCATTAAAAGGAGCCTCACCAAAAAGCATGAAGTGGAAAATGCAACCGAGGCTATAGATGTCAGATCGCCAATCCACTTGTTCGCCAATTGCTTGCTCGGGACTCATGTACAGAGGAGTTCCGACGACAGCGCCCTGTTGGGTGTTGGACCCAAGATCCACGCGTCTGGCCAAACCAAAATCCAAAATCACAGCAAGAGACTTACCGGAGCTCTGTATCCAGATGTTTTCCGGCTTCAGATCGCGATGGACTACCTCGCAACTATGCGCGTATGAAACGGCTCGCAGAATGCTGATGGCAACGTCGCGAAACGCCGATATCATCATCGGTCCATTCTCATCAATATAGTTGCGAAGGCTAACGCCGTATACAACATCCATAACCAGGAAGGGCTGCCCATGGTCGGCGCCAAAGTCCAACACCCGCACAATGCCAGGATGATTAAGACCGCTAGCTATTTTGGCCTCCCTCTGAAAGTCGATGACGCTTTCCGATGTTAGGCTCTGGAGCACTTTCACAGCCACCTTTTTGCCGAGCAGGCGATCGCGACAGAGATAGACAACTCCGTTAGCGCCGCGACCAAGCTCCCGGATCGGCTTGTACCGATCTTTCGGAAAAGCGCTGCTGACATTCTGCAGCTCCGGTTCGTCAATGGTCGGCTTTGCTGGCTTCGGAGTCTCAAAAGGCTCAGGCTTGACTTCGGGTAAGGTGGGAGAAGCGCAGCGGCAGCGAGCTCCGGAGAAAATCCATTGGGTCAAGCTCGCGCTCTTGGCTGACACAGGCATGATCGGACGATCACACGATGTACATACCGGAAATCGAGAGGGACCGGATTCGCCAGGTTCCACCAAGCCTCGGCAATCGCAGCTACTAATCCATTGCGTTATCGTACCGGCAAAGGATTTGCGCCGCTTCTTACCACATCTCGGACAGGTTGTCGCCATCCCTGTTTCAAACCCACGCCGACCTGTTGTCATGCCCCTTGATTCTATTTATGCCCCAAATTGCCCACCTGTGAGCACTTGGCAGCAAAAAACAATAGTCCCCTGCTCATCGAAACACCCCGTTGCAATAGAAAGCAGATTTTCAACCCTGTGGTAAGATTCTAAATACACCGGTCACAAACCCGGTAACATCTGCCCGTAGCCCAGTTGGATAGAGCGCATGGCTACGAACCATGAGGTCGTAAGTTCGAGTCTTACCGGGCAGGCTAGTTTCAAGACATTTACCATCGATTGAGTCAGCAATGAGTCAGCTTCAAGAAGATCGATCGATTCTCTTGCGAAACTGATACTCTCATCTTCGCTATGACGGTCAAATGCGTCCCCGGCGCCATCTCCCTCCCCTTCAAAATTAAATCGAACTACGGGGCGACAATCGACCTCTCGCGGGTCATCCTTTGCACTGTCGGCGGTACCGCACTGCTGATGGTGGTGTGTTCCTAGATTACTGAGGCATATATTCGGTTCGGCAATCGCTTTGCAGGAGTTTAAAACGACAGGCAGGCGACTGGACCGATCCAATCGCCTGCAATGCCGCTTTGTTTGAGCAGTTCTAGCTATAGGTTCCGATGACCACGAAGCATCTCTTCGACCCTAGACCGCTTCTCGAGCACTTCTGGTGGCTCTGGCTGCGGGAAATCTAGGTTCAATCGACGTCGCCCAACAGGAGACAGTCCAAAATGGTTGAGAAGCCGTTCAAGCTGTCGCCAGTTTTCCCTACTTTGCTTCGCCTCTGGACGAGGAACCGTCTGCCCGTTCACCTGCCAAAATATGCCCTGCTCAGATAGAACTCGATCAAGTCGAATGCCACACGCATATAGTGAGCAAACTTTCGCAAACAGATCGACATCGACGTCACTTAGCAGCCCCAAGCTCACCACATGTGGTGCTAACCGAGCCCAAACCAGCTTCGCATCGTCATCTAGCCACCCGGGTGGATCCGGAACGGAGATGGAGATTGATTCAGCAGTTTGGACCTGGTTCAACTTATTCAAATTCAGCGGTCTTCTCCCCGGATTTCCGCGAGCAAACTTGCTTGCTTCAGACTCTGGCATTGGTCCTCGAGATCCCATAATTCCTCCTTTGGGGGATCAACTCCCCGTACTTTCGAAAAACTTGCGCGTATCTTTTTTCGACATCCGGCGCGTTCGACAGGCTGACCCTGTCAGCGATTTGAGGGGGTTACCCCCTGCCATGTCTTCGTTTGACTTCTGCCGCTTCGACAAGCAGGGACTCAATGCGCTCGATAACAATTTGCCGAGCCCGTCCATCTTGGTCGGCCACGAAATATGGATAATCCTTGTCATAGCCATCAATACGCAAAGTTATTTCTCCTCCTCCACCCATCAAGAAAGCAAGCATATCTTTGAGCTTGTACTCTCGGTTCATAAGCATCAGTTCTCTTTTTCGTTCAGCCAAATCGATCGGCGTGCTTTGTCTCATTTCAAGAATCTCCTTGTCTGGTGCCACTATAGCTGTACTTTTCATATGATCCTCTTCAACTGTTGTTGTGTGTGTTTGTAAGTGAATCGTACTTCTTCTTCAATCGTTCGATTTCATCGAGCTTTGCCTGGGCTTGCTTACGCATCATGCGCAGGACCACCTGATCTGGGTCAGCGACCTCTATTTCTTCACGGTTGATGGTCAGCACTACCATAGTGTTGGTCTTGTGAGCTTGCTCTCGGAGCCGGCGACGTAACTCA
>CAZISK010000215.1:0-10089 GCA_964541355.1 uncultured Candidatus Obscuribacterales bacterium | reverse complement strand
GGAAGCGGTTTTCGACCTATTCGTTTTTATCGAAAAGAGTTTCCTTTTCGAGATGCTCTATCTCTGGACGCATTTTCTCGAGCGACTCTTTCTCTTTATTCTTACTCTCAGATGTCGCGCTGTCGGTCGCAGCTTCTTGAACAGCCTCGGCTGGCGGCGTTGCCTCTGCTGAATCCGGCTTCAGCCCGCCCTTAGAGACTGGCGTATTCTCCTTCAGGATTTTCTGAGCCAGATCATAGAAGCGCGATCCTTCTGTTATCTTGCTCAGCTGAGAGAGAGCCGCCTGATCTTCGGAATTAGCTTCCAATTTGTTTAACGCATCAAGATAGAGCGCTTGATTAAGCAGCTCGTTGGGATCGGAGCCGAAGCCGGAGAAAAACTCAGGGACGGAGTTGCGCTTCAAAATTGTGATTGCAGCTCGATAGTTGTGTTGATTGATATTCTGCTTTGCCATGTGGGTGATATAGATCCGCATGAGACCGGTCGTAAAACCGGCAACTGCGACGAGCAAACCAATAGCCAGCAAAATGTCAAACAACATTGGCTGCTTAAAGCGGCGCCTTGCCGTGGCTGCATCCAATACGGAATCAAGCATGCGATATTGCGGCGGCGGCAGGATCGGTATGTCACCATCCTCGGTATCAGACAGAGGTCCGACCGAAGAGGCGGACTGACGTTTTCTTTCCTGGATGCGTTCAAGCTCTGCGGTGTCGTGCGTGGCGTCATCACCGGCGGCACCATCTCCATTTTCCATCATCCGCCTGGAGATTCGCTCTGCCTCATCATTCTCATGCGGCGCTTCAGACTCGGAGAACTCTCGCTCCCGACCTGTCTCCTCGGCTTTTTCGCTGTCCTTCATCGCGGTTGATGTTGTCGAAAGTGGGGATTGGGTCCATCGCCCCATTTAACTTCTACCTTATCATGGCTATCAACCAACGGCAGCGGGTTAAGAGGGCATCTGATCGATAAAATCGCGAAGTTTTTGACGTTTGTGACCGTCTGTCTCCGTTTTCAAAGCCTGCGTTACCGTTTCGACAACAACTGTCTTGTGACCTTTTTTTGCAAGTTCTGATAATGTTTCAAATGCTTCTTTACTTAGCGAAACCTCTCGTGCCCTGGTTTGTAAAACCACGCTCTTGAGGTCTTCCACAACCGCAAGTTGGGCGATGCCTCTGAGCGCGACCTTACGCACCTCCACAGATGGATCGCACAGGGAATCGGTGAGGCGCGTATTGACCGCACTGGCAACCGAGGCGCGCTCAGATTCGGCGCTTGCGTAGGTAGCCCGAACCAACGATTCCAGCGCCTGGGAACGCTTATCCGGTGCGTAATCGCCGGTGCACTTCAATAGAAAGTCGAGCGTCGCTCGTGACGGCATTTTTGCAAGCGCCCTCAAGATTAGCCAATAAGTTCGTGCTTCCTCCGGCTCCGACTCGACAACCGGGTGCATCGCTTTAGTCTGCTCACAACGATCGTCGATGTCGATCATCTCCCGAGCCAGGCTGATCAGAGGCTGAGCCGCTTCCGGCGCACCACTTTCAGTGAGAGCTGCAACCGTGTCGTCAAACAGAGAATGTCCCGCTTTTAGCAGTTTCAAAAGCGACTTCGTTGTAGCTGGGGTGACGAGCTCGCCGGCAAGAGCAATCGCGCTTCGCAAATGGGTCGTTTCAACAAGATTCGGCTGAGATACCGAATCGAGTCGAGCCAGAGTGTCCTCTACAAGTTGGCGGCAGCCGGCGGATTCCTTATACGTAAGCAACTCTTCGAGGATCTCAACAGGTGGTGGAGAGAGCAGTGTGTAGCCGCGATGCGTCTCCAGCCAGGCGGCAAGCGCACAAGCGCTGCGCGCCACCGGACAGGACGGACTGTTCTGAAGTGTGCGCGCCAAAAGAGGAAAGCACTCGGGAAGCCTGGCTTCGATCACAATGTCGTCGGAGAATGTTTGTTTGGCAGCATCGAGAATGTCGAGGACAAGCTCACAACCGGCTAGTTTGGAGAGCTCATCTTCTTTCTCGAAGAGCGTTTGCGGCTTTATGTTGCGCGTCACCGCGACGGCGCTGTAGTCTGAAAGCTTATGCTTCTGTACGAGCGCCGCGATGAGACTGGCGGACGCTCTTTCCTTCGTAAGCTCGGCAAGGGCACCGGCAGCGTCGACGCGAATCCAGGGCTCTTCGTCGTCCAGATACCTGGCCAGAGCCGATTCGCTCGAAGTGATTTCAAGCCGGCCTAGGGCATAGGCCTGGTGACAGAATGCCAAAGGAGCACTACCCCTGGTATCATGAAGCGACTCCTCCATTTTCTCTACCGCTTCTGCCGCCATCAGGTGCGCGAGCTGCAATGCGGCATTCGCCCGCACCTGCCAATCCGGACTGAGGAGAGGGACGTCTTCAAAGGTCATTGCATCATCTTTGACATCCGGTGCAAGGAGCGCAATTACTAACTTTTTGTCATCGAATTCACTGAAGATTGTTTTCAACCGTTCATCCCACCACTGGGGTGGTAGTTTAAGTACGCTAGCCATTTGACGACTGTCCCGGCTTTCGACCGCCAGCTTGATGTCCGCTCTCACATCCTTGAACTCGCGTTGGTTTTCAGCGGCCGAGCCGACCAGCCCGTGGTAGAGGAGAAAGTGCTCTAATTCAAAATCATCGGATTTGATAGGCGTTTTCTCTTTGAAAACATTCCTGAGTTTTTTTATCCACTTTAACAATACGGGCATCAGTACCGCCTCCACCCTCGCAATTACTGGAAGGCATTGTAAAACTATAATTGAAAACCTGATTATCTCAGCTTTGTAGAATAGCAGAGGTTAGTAAAATCTAGTTGCCATATTGCTAAAATGTAGGACTTTACCGGCTTTGGAACCTCATCTTAGGAGACAACAGTGAATACTTTCTTGAGTTCGGAACAGCAAGCTCTTCAGGCTCACTATCGAGCTTTCGTCAAAGAGCACATCGCTCCACATGCGAAGTTGCTCGACTCAGGCAGCCACAGTACCCGCGATATTATTGCCAATCTCGGGCAGCAAGGTTACCTGGGCATGAGCGTTCCGAAGGAATACGGCGGTCAGGCTCTACCTTTTCTAAATTTCATTTTGTTGGTTGAGACCGTGAGTGAGGTCGATCCAGGCTTAGCACTGGCAATTGCAGGTCACGCGCAGGTGGTCGAACTCCTCTCTAAATGGGGAACAGACAACCAGAAGTCCAGGTATCTTCCGCTCCTCGCTCGCGGCGAGTGCCTTGCCACTATGGCGCTGACAGAAGAAAGCGCCGGTAGCGACTTTAGCGCCGTAAAATCTGTTGTAGAGGGCGCGGCGGAGAAGTTGAGCCTGTCAGGAAAGAAGAGCTGGGTTGTAAATGGACCTTTCGCCAACCTGGCGCTGGTCCTGGCCCGCTTTAAGGACAACGCAAACGACCAGGGACGACTTTCGCTCTGGCTCGTTGACCTGGAGAGTAACTCCGCGCTCACAGTCGGGCCCAATCAGGGTAAGCTGGGACTGCGCTCGGCCATCACAACTCCGATTGAATTCAAAGATCTTAGCCTCAACCAGGAGGCTTTGCTCGGCGAGAAGCGATTCGACAATGACGAGAAAGTGTTAGATGCGATTCGGCATGCCCAGGCAGTTAGTAAAGTGATAATGGCTGCTTCAGCCGTCGGACTGCTCGAGCATGCTGTCGACGAAAGCGTCGCACGGGCCAGAACAAGAGAGCAGTTCGGCTCCACAATCGGCAAGTTCCAGGCGATTCAGTGGAAGCTGGCGGACATGTCCGTTGACTCCGCCGCTGCCAGGCTCATGACTTATCGAGCGGCCTGGAGCAAAGATGAAAATCCCGATCAGTTCCCGAAGTATGCGGCGATGTGCAAACTGTACGCTGCTCGGGGCGCTCGTCTACATAGCGCCGAGGCGGTGCAAATCTTTGGAGTGCTTGGTTTGAGCGATGATGAGCCGGTCGAAAAGCTGTATCGCGACGCCAAAGCGCTTGAGATCGTAGAGGGCACATCCGAAATTCAGAAAAATATCATCGCTGGATTGGCGAAGGCATAAGGCGAAAGGCGAAGCGTGCTCAAATGATACCCCTCAGGTAACCTTCAATCCTTATCCATGTAGACAAATGGATCGGCGTGGAATATCAGTATGGACAGTTTGCTTTCTGGGAGAAAAACGTGCTTTGCAATTCTAATCGCCGCAAGGCTACTATCTGGTATTCAAGCCTGCTCGTGGCACTGCTTTCCAGTAGCTCGTTGACTGATAGGGCTGAAGCGCAGCCATTTTCAGAAGGAGCCTCCCTTTATACCAAGCACCAGTACAAGCTGGCGCTCGGCAAATTCCAGGCTCATTTGCGCGATCGTCCCGAGGATGCGGCCGCCTACTATTACCTCGGTCTCTGCCGGCAGGGAATGGGCGAAAAAGAGCTGGCGGCCTACAACTACGGTGAAGCTGTAAAGCGCGGCGGACACTCCTCTGCCGCTGTCAATGCGCTGACGGCGCTCATGAAAATAGACTACCGCCGTGCCTTACAGGTCACTCCAGCCAACAACCTTGTACTGCAGCGCATCCTCCAGAGTCGCGAAGGCGCCGCACAACAGCAGGGCACATCAGCGGTTCAACGTGTTCCTCAAGCAAGAGTTAGCAATTATGGAACAGTACGATCATCGGCTTCGACTGTTTCCAACTTCGGCAGCCCAGCTTCGGCAGGTACAAGCATCGACTCGTCACTTCCTCAAGAAGGACGATTCAATATTGTCGACAACCCGGTCGGCAATTCGATGACATTCGTGGATGGCTCTATCAACGGACGCCCGGTGGCACATATGATTTTCGACACGGGCGCCGAAATGGTTCTGTTCGGGAAGAATCAACTCGAAGCGTACGGAATTGCCCCGCCGACGGGACCGGCTACATCGAACGTTCACGGCGTCGGTGGAGTTCAGGAAGCCTGGAATATGAAGGTCAACCTTAAAGTCGGCTCGATTGAGAGGCGCAACTTCACAATCACCGTTCAAGAGAAAATGGATATGGCACCACTTCTGGGGCAAAGTTTTTTCAGAGAATATCAATGCCAGATCGATAAAGGCGGCAAGCAGATCAGATTGGTGCGCAACGATGTGTATCAGCGCTCCGCCAATCTATCGAGCGCATTCGCATCGCAAGACGCGGTCCCCTTCACAAGACACGGGCGTTTGATGATCGTACAGGTGCAAATCAACGGACGCGCCATTCCGATGGTTATGGACACTGGAGCCACCAACACTCAATTCACCAAAGAACAGTTGCCTTCGGGTGTGTCCATCCCACAGGATGCAGCCGTAGGGCAGACGTCCGGAGCAAGCGGCATGACGACCAATCTACAGTTTCCGGTTAGCAACGTCAGACTCGGACCAATAAGCAAGAGCAACTTTCCAATACAGGTTATTGCCAACGCTTCCATGCCATACCCGCTTTTAGGCCAGGACTTCTTCGGCGATTGGCGCTTTTCTATAGACACTATCAACAATCAAATCAAGTTTCACGGGAGAAGCGGCGACTAAGTAGATGACCCTATCTGTCGTTATCGTTGCGCAGGACGAAGAACGCACCATCGGTAAAGTCATTGAGGCCGCCAGGCCACTAGCCGATGAGGTGCTCTTGATAGACTCCGGCTCGACCGATCGGACAATTGAGATCGCTACGGCACTTGGCGCCCAGTGCCGTCATCAAGACTGGCTCGGCTATGCCAAACAGAAAAATCTGGCTCTTTCACTTGCAAAAAGCGACTGGATACTGAGCCTGGATGCCGACGAGATATTGACACCGGCGTTGGTCGTCGAGATCAAAACGATTTTAGCAAGAGAGTCCGCCACCGAATACGATGGCTATTTAATTCCAAGAGTTCTGTTCATCGGCGATACTCCTGTGAAGAACGGCGGTTTTTATCCAGATGCGCAGCTTCGTCTGATCCAGAAAGGGAAGGGCAGTTTTAACGATCGCCTCGTGCACGAAGCTATCAAGGTCGAAGGAAAAGTCACGACATTGAAACACGAGATGCTGCACTATGCCTACAAGGACGTCGCCGAGTTCAAGGCAGCCATGGACAAATACGCTAGACTCTCCGCAGATGAGTTCGCCAGGCGTCAACGGTTCGGTTGGAAATGCCACCCCCTCAATGAGCTCTTGCATCCAATCTGGACATTCCTCTATAGGTACTTCGGCCGTGGCGGTATCAAAGATGGTGCCATTGGATTGGAGCTCGCCAAGATTTACAGCGATTACGTCCGTAAGAAGATAAGATATCTGCGAGATTTAGAGAACAGCAAGGCATAGCCTGTGAGACCATTTAGCAAAGTCGTTAAAATATGACAGAACCAACCAACAAAGAGCAGATAGTGACCAGATTAGAACCGGCGAGAGATTCCTACTCGTCGGAAAAACGCGAGCTGTCTGTCGCAGGCATGGTGGTCGTCTTGACTCTCTGGCTGGCAGGCGGGATCTGTTGTTCGGTGATATACCATGTGGCAAAAGGTGAAGCCAACGCCTGGAAGTGGAAAGTCGGGTCCTCCGATCACGACGTGAAGGTCGAGGTCGATGCACTCGATCCCTATGATCCGCCAATTTTGAATGTTTTTAGGAAGGTCAATCTGCTCGAGCTGGAAGACAGCCTGCATATGATGGCCGCTACAAAAGCCATGCTCGGCTCTGACTACGAGCACGCACTGTCGGAGGTCAATAGCGTCAGTGCCGCTCACCGCAAAAGCGATCCAGGTTGCACCACGCTCGAGATCGAGTGCCTGCTTTCTTTGAAAAGAGCGCCCAAAGTAATCGAGATGTCAGAGAGCCATATGAAGCTCAATCCTTATGATTACTCCGCTTGGCTGTGGCGAGCCGAAGCATATGAACAGATCAGGGAATACAAAAAGGCGCTCGCTGATTACGTGAAAGCGCTCGAACTGTTCGCTTACACCAAGAAAGCTCTCTCGACAAAGCTAGGACCCATGCATATGGAGCGGTTCGAAGGAATGATCGCTTCCCAGGTCTTTCGCCGGATAGGCGCTTGCCACGAGCGTCTCGGTGACTACAAGACGGCCTGCCAGTTTTACGAAAAGGCGATCATGACCAGCAATGCGAGACTAGGCTCAACCCTGACGCCCGACAAGGACAATAAATCCGTGTCTCAAGCCAAGAAAAACATTGCCCGTTTCAGCGAAGCGCTGATCTCCAGTTCGAACAGCAGTGATCTATATCTATTACGAGCGCACGCCTACAAGCAGGTCGGCAAGTTAGACCTGGCTCTCGCCGACTATGAGAAAGTAAAGAAATCAGATGCAACTCTCATGCATTACGAAAAGGCCGGCGCCAACTATGGGCTTGGCAAATACAAATTCGCGGCATACGATTTGAGAAAAGTCCATCCCGACGATCCTCTGTACGAGATGCCGCACATGCGGCACAAGAAGTTCAGCTCCGCAATCATGCCTGTCACTTTGATGAAAAAGTCGGAAATACTCAAAGTTTTCGACAAGCAACTATTGAGTTATCCCGACGACGCCGACACGTACTACCAGCGCGGGGTGCTGCAATTTGCTTTCCGGGAGTATGAAGATGGAGCGGCCGATCTCGAGCAATATCTCAGTCGCAAGGAAAGCAAGAAAACCATAACAACAACGAAGTCGCTAATTTTCCTCGCTCTCAGCCGCGGTCTGTGTAAGAGAAAAAACGAGTGCCAGCTTCTTTTGGAACACGCAGTTGAAGCCAGTGTCAATCAAAAATGGTGGCACTCGGTCTCCATGTACCTTGCCGGGCAGGGTGTGACGGAAAGCGCCTTACTGGAGGCGGTCAAAGCCAATAAGCTAAGAGCAGCTCAGGCGCATTATTACATCGGGCAGAGCTATCTATTGAAAGGTCAAACCGACAAAGCCGAAATAAATTTTCAAGCCGCAATTGATACCGGCGCTGGGGCTCGCGTCGATGAGTACTATCTGGCCAAACTGGCTCTTCTTCCGGACCCCCGTAATCACCAAGACTCGATGATGTCTAGGTAGGCTCCGACGGCAAACTGTCGTGCTCTTTGAGCACCAGATGCCACCAGCCGACGTCCCGCCACTGGCCGAGCTTATAGCCCACCCTTTCATATGTGCCGACATGTTGGAACCCCATCTTTTCGTGCAGTTTTACGCTCGCCGCGTTGGGCAAGGTAATGCCGGCATAGGCGTTGTAAAAGCCTCGGTCTCTCAGGTCGTTCAACAGGCAGGTATAGAGTTGCGTGCCCAAACCTTTGTTCTCTTCGCCACGCCGGATATAGACGGAGACATCGCAAGACCACCGATAAGCAGGTCGGTCGCGATGCGGTCCGGCATATGCATAGCCGCGAATTTGCTCACCGTCCTGGTCTATAAGGAAAAGGTGTGTACTGTTGTAGTGCTCGATCCTGGATGCAATCTCGGATTCTGTCGGCGGCACGGCTTCAAATGTAATGGCGGAATCAAGGCAAAACGGCGCATAGATCGATAGCACCGCGGAGGCGTCTTCTCTTGTGGCCTGCCGAATCATGTTTATTCCGACGATTCGCCTAAAATCTCGGCGAGCAGTTTGCGATATCTCTTCAGATTTTCCTCATAAGAACCGCCTTCCACTCCATCGTCGGATTTGCGATCCTGTTTGAGCCAGGGCGCCAGTTGGCAGAGTATCTCCTCAGTAACCCATCGGCGTGCCAAAAGAATCTCTTCGCAAGTCATGCCGGTAAGCTGCTCGTCTTGCTTGACGAGATGCGCATGCGCTTCGGAAATGACCTTATTTTCGAGAAGAACTCGAAGTAGCTCTTCCCTTTCTCTGTTGCCCTGTTCGGATCCGCTCACTAAGCGAGACCTAAGAGACCACTATGTCTACACGTTTGCCATAGCGACCGGCCGCAGCCTTGATAAAGAAGCGCAACGCCGAGATGGTTCTGCCGTCTTTTCCGATCAGGCGCCCAGTAACGGCCGGATCGCATTTCACGCTTACGCGGCTACGTCTCGGTCCGAAGCTTTTGCGCTCGAACGTGAGCGAATCAGGCTCTTTGGCAAGAACCTTAAGTATATACTCAGCCAGATCCTCAGGAGCTTGGGTCTGAATTAGCTTGCTTTGGAAGCGCCTTTGGCCGCCGCCGCGGTACCCGCCGCCGCTGCCGCCCCGGTACCCGCCGCCGCTGCCGCCGCGTCCGCCTTTCTTATAAGGCCCGCCACCGTATCGCTTGGTTGAGCTCCGTTTTTCATCCATCGTTCAACTGCTTCTCTGTCTAATCTGAGTTCTTTCGAGCGGGGATTATAGTACCCGACTTCCTCGATGGGCTTACCATCGCGCCGCGTTCGTCCATCAACCGCTACAATTCTGTAGTGGGGGGCTTTTTTGGCGCCTATGCGCTTAAGCCTGATCTTTACCACTGTATATTCCTCAAACAAAATAAGTGTGAGTGCTTATTTTAACAGGTGTATATGCAAATACCGCCAGATCTCGTGTAAATCGAGCTTTGCATTACTTACGGTTTTCTTTTCTTCTTGCGCAGTCTGCGTCCTCTGCCAAAACCGCTCGGGTTGGCTCCACTGGGGCGCGCAGCCGTAGGGGTGGCAAACGGAAGTCGTCCTATATTGGCAGAAGCGCCTCCTGGCATCCCTCGTTGTCCGGTGCCGACGCCGGGCATACCGGGCAGTCCCAGACCGGGCAAACCAGGCAGACCACCACCTCCGCCGCCCATCAGCGGCTTCATATAAGCCATCATGGACTTCATCTGTTGAAACTCATTTAACATTTGACCTATTTGAGCGTCTTTCAGCCCGGAACCCCTTGCTATCCGGCGCCTCCGATTGAAATCGATCATTTCCGGGTTCTTACGCTCATCTTTGGTCATCGAGTTAATAGCTGTCTCATAGAGAGACATCATTTGCTCTCCGTGCTCCGCCACCGCTTTCTGCTGTTGCGTGCTGAGACCGAACATACCGCCCACGCCCATCATCTTCATAATGTCGCCGATTGAGCCCATCTTTTTCATCATCTTCTGCATTTCGACAAACATCTCGAGCGTAAAGTCGCCCTTGAGCATGTCCATGGCGACACGCTCCGCCTCTTTCTCATCAATATTT
>CAZISK010000214.1:2586-10132 GCA_964541355.1 uncultured Candidatus Obscuribacterales bacterium | reverse complement strand
TATGCTGCGGGACGTCTCCAGAATAGTACTCGGGGCTAGTATGTTCTCAGCTAAACCGCTTTACGCGGCGCCGCCACCTCCGGAATCAAAAAAATAAATTATGGTCTAGTACTGCAATAGAGGAGGTATATGAATTAAGCAGGTTCTGCCAGTAGATCCTGATCAAAACATTCGAGAATGAGATGCAGAGCGTTTTCGGCGCCAGATATGAGACTATAACCAAGATCGGCTCGGGCGCAATCGGCGATCTGTACAAGGCGAAAGATGTTTCGTTGAACAAGACCGTGGCGTTGAAGGTGCTTCATGCATCACGTACCACGCCAAAACAAATTATGCGTCTTCAGGCAGAGGCACGTCTTCTCAGTCAGATGCACCATCGCAATTTAGTAGAGGTCCTGGACTTCAGCATTGATGATAGTGGTGCTCCGTATCTCGTGATGGAGCTGATAGACGGAATCAATCTATCCGATCACGTCAAGAACAATTACCCGCTTGAGATTGCTCACTGCCTATCGATCTTCCGACAAATATGTAACGGACTGGAGTATGCGCACAATCGAGGCATCTTTCACAGGGATCTCAAGCCCAACAACATAATGCTCTCCGACGAAGGGACAAGTTCGCCTATAGCTAAGATTGTCGATTTCGGAATCGCGAAATCAGAGGATGAAGACAGCAAATCGGCATTCAGCACATCAGTTCAACACGGGCTCCTGGGCAGCCCGCTCTATATGGCGCCTGAGATCGCTCGCGGCAAACCAGCCGATAGAAGATCAGACATCTATTCGCTTGGCTGCCTGTTCTTCTTTACCCTCACCGGTCAACCGCCGTTCCGGGGCGATACCATTAACGATACCATACTCCTGCATCTCAATTGCGCACCGCCCACGGTGTCGAGTGTTCGCGGCAACGAAACGATTGCTCCCGAACTGGAGCAATTGATCTCCACCATGCTTCAAAAAGACCAGAATCGAAGATTTCAATCAGTAGAGGATGTCGGTATCACGGTGGACAATATCAAGAAGCTCCTCGAGGGTCGTGGCTCCTTGCTCTCCGGACGGGAATCCCTTATCACCCGAAAGCCGGAAGTGAAGATGAAGCGAGCAACCAAGGCGGCGGTAGTAGCATCAATATTTGCGATGTTATTTGCGGTGACATATTTGACCGTACAGTTTTTAGGTGATGCACAACCCAAAACAGAGAGCGATAATGCACTGCAGAATCATTGGAAGCAGTCAATTAGAGCGGATTTCGACACAGGTGCTAAGAACTTCGATATTTTCTCAGAACCCCACATCTTCAGATTCTCCAGCAACTTTCATCCGTACTTTCAGGAGTTGGTACCGTGGATCAGATTCTTTGGTATTATCGACGATCGTTATCTGGCGCGCATTTTACCAGAGGCTGTAAGGCAAGCGCAGTACATGCGCTTCTACCATAAAGACATTACCGGCGAAGGTTTCACCGGGGCGGAGGAGAGCAAGATTCTTGGTCTCGATTTGACCGCCTGTAAGCTGTCTGATCAGGGGCTGAGCAAAATCAGCAAAATTAGAAGCCTCGAGTTTTTGCTTTTGAACAAACTCAATACAATCTCGGATAATGGTATCAATCATCTAAAGGATTTGCCTGATCTCAAATTTCTTTCATTGCGCTTCGATCGACTCACGGACACAACCGCGTCGACGGTGTCGGAGATGCAGACGCTTGAAGGTCTAGACATCACAGGTAACGAGATTACCGACGAAGGTCTCAAGCAGATCATGAAACTCAAGAAATTGAAGTGCCTCGGTATCGGCGAAACAAGGATCAACAAGTCCTGGATCAAGGAGCTAAGTGAGCGTTATGAGTTAACCGGTCTGGATCTTTCCGGACTCGAAATTGCCGACGATGATCTGAACCTGATTGCAAACGAGCCATTGCTCTGCCTTAGCCTCAACAAGAATAGCCGCATCACAAAGAACGGGCTGTTGAAGCTTCGCAAGATACGCACGCTCAAGTACTTGATGGTTGCGTCATGCAACAGCCTCGATGAGGTGGCTTTGCGACAACTGAGCATGGAGAGGCCGGACATGTTTATCCATCTCAAAGCCGATGTGCTCAAAGGGGGCAAGATGCTAGGAAAGGACATGACACGCGAGGATGGTGACCGATCGAATCTGGCATACTGAAGCCCGGTATTGCTATGTGTCGGTCAGTATGGCTACACTGAAATTGTGCCTCAGGTATTACGACGATGAACTTTGATTTTGGACTTACAGTCGGGACAGCAATCGCAGTTATCGTTTCGGTAATTGTCGTCGTAAAAACGATCATGGTCGGCACACAGCGCAAAGTTACTAAGGCAAAAGAAAACGAAGCACGACAACTCGAGATCAAAATTCGAATGGCCTCAGGACTGGATGTCATCAACGATTTCAACGAGTTAGCACATGTCTATATTACGCTCGATAGACTTTACGATGCAGAAGGTTGCATGCGAAAAGCCTTGTCAATCACGGAGAATGAGTTAGGACAATTAGATCCTACACTTATTCCAATTCTGGAAAATTATGCTAAGCTGCTGGATTTGATGAATAGAAAAGTCGAAGCCGACAAGTTACGCAAGCGCGCTGAGGAGCTCTCGTCGAGAAAGCGTTAGTATGGTGGCAAAAGAAGAAGGCAATTGGTCGCGGGACCCCGCCCGGAAATTGCGCACAATCAAGGCACTCAAGAGCCAGCTCGACTGGCTGAGTTGGCCTATCGTATGGAATGGAGAACAGCTCGAGTATAGAGACTCAAAAAAGGGCAGCATCGTCCCCGACTCCGATGCATTGATCAGAGCCAAACGCAACATCAACAACATAGTCAAAGACGAAGCGACTGCAAAAAAAATAATCGACAAGCCAGAAGCCTGGAAAGATCAACTCGATCGACTCCTTGCAAAAGCCAAGTATGTCGCAGCACTTCAAGAGAGCGATTTTGCAAAACTGGTGAGTCGCGCCCAGACTCGCGACAAATCTTCCATTCCGCAGTTGATAGATTGGCTGGAAGCAGAAGCCACCGTTGACAATCTCTTGCCCGAGTCTCCAACCCACCTTCTGGCTAAATTCGGTGGCGACAGCAAAGCCAGCATCGAAGAGTATTTGAGCACACCCAAAAGAGATCCACGTGCGCAAGCTCTTGCTGCACTCTGTCTTGGAATAATTCAGGCAGATCTGGGTGGAAAGCCGATTCGCCCGCTCGAGAAAAAGCAACAGAACCAGGATTACAGAGAGTGGCATCAAAGCTGCCTGAGCTGGGGAGCCGAATATGGTACCGAAATAGCACCTGCCATTGCGGTTGCGATTTTAGAACAGAATGAAGGCGGAGCTACACTGAAGCGACTGAGAACCTGTGTCAAAAAAGCGAATCGTCTGCCAATTTCCATGGACACAATAAAGGCAATGGTGGTTCGGAAGAAACAGAAAGTTTTAATCGATGCATATAAAGAGGCCAATGAGTTCGAAACAGTAATCGAGCAAATTCTCAGCGACTATCGACCTGGCCAAATGAAAGACAAAAGGCGCAAACGAAACAATCAACCAGCGCGACATCCGGGCTCGCTGCTGTTGGTGGAATCTCTCCCAATACTTGTCGACAAATGCGTTCGCGACGCAAATTCTGCCGGTATCGTATCAATGATGCATGAATTAACAGTGCTTCTTCTCAACCGATTTCGCTGCGATGACAGTTTCGTCACTCAGGTGCACCGGGCTATAGGATTAGGCGCAGAACTCGACGCCGACCTGCGCGTTCAATACTTCAAGCTTTTGATCGACTATTCGCAGCTCTTCTGGGTCGGACCGGCTGAGCCCGAGCCTGAGCCATGTCGAAAGCCCTGCCCCAACTGTGGACTGTTTCATAATGGCGACGGACCACCCGCCCAGCAGTTCGTGGCTGTGGGGGCAGTCGCAGTCGCGCCAGACCGACCAGGGGAAAAGGACTCTGCCGAGCAAGCAGGCGAAGCAACCGAAGAGACAGAGAACGCATCCAAGGGCCCCGGCGGAGAAGATAAAGAGTCAGAGCTGCCTTCAATCCGGCAGGGCGTCGAAGCCTGGGGATCAAAAATGTTGGATACCTCTCTGGCATTGCTCGTAAGCTGTCGAGATGGTCGCCTTGTAGGTACAGCGATAGAGCATAAAATACAAGGAATCGCTGTTAAGCAAAACATCGAGAGCGCCGAACAGCTGCGCCTTGTGCTCGACATGATCGATCGCCTCAACATCGAGAAGACCCTAGACCTCAGTCAGGCTTGCTTTCTTGTTGCTCTCTTTCCAGATCCGGTGGAGGCGCGGTCGTATCTTGAGCCGCTTATCCGAGAGATCGAGAAAGCACCATATTCGATGCGCCCTCACATTTTTGAATTATTTGATGAGGTGCGCAGTTTCAAAAAGACTTTCAGAACATCAATCAGCGCGCTGACCAGATTCGTTCCGTATTTAATCAACGGCACGAAACACGAAAATATAGAAAGTTGTTCTTGTGACTCACTCTCGGCGCCTGCAATGCGGATCACGAAGTATGCGCCAAAGTATGAGGCAGAGCTGTTTCAGACACTTGTATCCGAGTTCGAGACTCGACGTCCCGTATCTCTCGATCCTTTTGAGTTCGGCTGCTCTCTGGCGCTGGCCTTCATTCGCGCTGGCGTCACCATCGGCCACATGCGCGGCGACTACGCTCGACAAAGCGAAGCAAAACCGGGTGCCATTCTTTCACAAGCGATCGAGATATTCAGTAGCCACGAGTATCTGGATAACACGTTCTTCGTGTCAGGTCTGGATGTTCTCAGAAAACAACCAACAATGTGCCACTCGATCGCCAGACAGTACAAACTCAATCCGAAACGAATTGACAAATTGATCGAGAGCCTGGGTATCGCTCATCAATGTGGTGTCGAAGCGATGATACCGCTGGATCGACTGCGGCGATTCAGGCAGGTAATTCGGATCAAGCCTGTCGATCGTCATGCATTGAAGCGACTTTACGCAAAGGGCTGGGGAGTATTTTTGCTTACGGCACCGCAATTGGTTCCACAAATGATGTCCTACATGCTCAGCAAAAGTATCACCGGCGATTCTCAAGCGCCGCCACCCCGCCTGCTTCGCCTTATTCATACACGTAAGGATCTGGAGGAGGAGAAAGCGTTCATCGAAGAGCTACTCATGCAAACGCCCACCAACACGAAGCTGGCAAAGCGTTTTGCCAGTCTACAGTCACGATTGGAAGACGAAGAGCAGATAACCTCTTACATCAAGAAGACCGTGTCGAAACATCTTGCTCATCTTGCTGAAGAGGCGGAACTAGAGGCTCTGGAGCATGTTATGCAGGACATCTTCCGCCGTCAGCTAAAACGAATTACAGGCGCCCTGCCTGAAGATCTCAAAATCGACTCCTACCTGCTCAACGCTCTTATGCTTACTCAAGACATCGTCGAGAACAATAGGCTGCTCAAGAAGCTCATTCGAGCGCATGTTGAAGGTGACCACGATTGGCGAAAGCGCCTTCCTCGGAATGCGGAGTTCATACAAAAGCTCGTGGAAGTACATGGTGTCGATGCAGAGCTATGGCTCAGCCCATTTCAAAAAACATTCCGACTCAAGGATATTCCCCAAGAGGTCGTTAGGGTCAGGCTGGAAACTGATCCACTGCACGTTCTGGAGATGGGTAATTACTTCGACACCTGCCTGAGTTTCCTGGGAATCAATTCTTTCGCCACGGTGGTGAACGCTTGTGATTTGAACAAACGAGTCGCTTATGCCTATGATCACGCAAATAAAGTCATCGGCAGAAAACTAATCGCAATCAATTCGGAAAATAAGTTAGTCGGATTTCGAATCTACACGACTCTGGACAACACCGAAGCACGGGCATCGCTGAGCATGGCGATGGACGAGTCTTTGCGAGACTTCGCCACTTCCTGCGGGCTCCAACTGGGCAATAACTCAAAGTCAACTATTCCGGTCTTGTCTGCCGCCAATGAAAATAGTTGGTTCAATGACGGTATCGTCGATTGGCTTACCGGCAATGCAGTTCAAGTCAGTCGCGAACAAGCGAAAGTGATTTCCTCGACACGAAGACGAAGCAGTTAATCATGAACTCGGACGCGGGCGATAATCAATATGGTGGCAGCGGCACCTGGAGGAGCCGTGCTAAAACCTTGAGTTTGTCCAAGAAAAATCGAACGATTGAATGTTTGAGCTTTGGTTCGAAGAAGCGTTCCAACCTATCTGGGGGATCGGAAATATCAGGTTGAATTGTGCTTCGACAAAGTATGTTTGGATGCGGATGATTAGCGTGGATTGTTGCGATTCAGATCGTTGATTCGATCTGAATCGCGCCGGCGTAGGTTAGACGCCGAATTGTTCTGTGATCCAGGTGTCCAGCTCGTCATCCAACAGAGCCAGGGATTCAGAGTCGATCAGACCGCGTCTGAGAACTTCGAAAATCAATCGAGTTCTTAGATTATAGACGTCCATCGAGGCCGACTCGCGTAACCATGAGTGCTTGCCTCTAAGCACTTTCGAAAACAAGGCAGCTAGACGGTTTTGGACGCCTCGCGCAGAGAGATTTCTTCTCTTCGCGATTGCCTTGTCCGTAAGTCCCAACATAACGTCGCACAGTGTTTCATATTCACTGCGCGTGAGCTTACCGTTAGCTGCTGGTTCTTCGTGAAGACTGCGTCGTACATCCGAATCGATGAACGTGTTTTCGTGAACAACTAAACTTTGAATTGCATGGATGAGCCGTTCATCAGGACAGCTCTTCAATACGATTCCGAAAATTCCTTGTGGAGGAGCCATGAGCTGGATCTGCTGGTAGTAGGCTTCTTTGAAGCTGCTGCACCAGAACAAGATTTTCGCGTCCGGGTACTTGGCCCAGATCTCACCGGCGGTACTGATTCCACGCCGGTCTGAAGAGTTTACGTCAATAACGACAAGAGCAGGTGTCTTACGGGTAGAAAGTCCGGTGACGTCCGCCGACACGCTGGCTTCGAATATTTGAACCGGCCAAGTAAACGCTTTATGTGCCAGTTCTACAAAATGCTTTCGCAGCGTTTGCACCGGCTCTAGTACGATGATTAGTCTGTAATCGTCCTGTTGTTGTAGTCCTGCTTGTTTGTTGACTTCACCAACCGGGCGTTGATAGTAAGTAGACGATTGAACTATAGAATTCTGTGAGTGCAGCATCTCAAATTTCCCCACATCAGAAGGCTTCCAAAAGCTTCTCCCTTAACACTGTGCAAATTAACATAGAGAAGTTGACCAATTCTTGGCAACGAGCCGAACCTTCCTAAAGTGGTCATTTCAGGCAGCTGTAACCGTTTCCAGTCTTTTGAACCTGATTCCGTCACTTTTGATCTGACGAAATTGGTGAAATTTCGCACAAATCACTGTTGATTTTGAGTGAGGACTTCCACAGAGGGCTCTACCTCAATATATGAGGGAACGTCACTGACCTCAGCGGTGAGGAACCCTCTATGATGAAGCCCATGAGGGCGACGCATGGCTAAAGAGACGACGCCATGCGT
>CAZISK010000214.1:0-2486 GCA_964541355.1 uncultured Candidatus Obscuribacterales bacterium | reverse complement strand
TGAAAACGGCGCACCACTGGGACCGCCGGCGTCTCTTAGCATATAGAACCTGTGATCGAAACAACCGCATGGAAGAGAAAACCTCGATGCTGTCGTTCCGAGGCAAAGTCGAAAGCCGACCTCACACTCACGTCCGGGGGAGGCGGAACCAGAAGGTGCTGCCCTCACCCTCTGCGCTATCAACCCCTATTGTGCCGCCATGCTCTTCCACGATTAGCTTGCAGATGGCGAGACCGAGGCCGGAGCCGCGTTTGATTGTGGCGTCTGAGTGCTCAATTTGCTTGAACCTTTGAAACACAGTTTCACGAAACTCATCCTTTATACCGCGCCCCTTGTCCTCGACTCTAATTTCTAAAAACTCCGTTTCACTCAAAACAGATAACTTGACAGTGCTACCTTCAGGTGAAAACTTCACCGCATTGGAAAGAAGATTGACCACCACCTGACTGATGCGATCAGGATCAGCCTCGACGGTCATGTCTTCACCGCTTACCTCGATGTGAACACCATTATCCTTCGCGAACTGATCGACAGATTCGAAAGACTGGTCAAGAATGCTTCGAATTCCGACCACACACTTCTCGATCTGAAATTTGCCAGCCTCCATCTTTTGAACGTCCAGGAGATCATTAATAAGCTTGATCAGCCGTTCGAGCTGCCCTTCCGCTGTCTTTACGACAGGCTTAGCCTTGGGCGGAAGCTCGCCGGTAGCTCCCTCTGACAGCAATAGCAGAAGTCCTCGCACCGAAGATAGTGGCGTCTTCAAATCGTGACTTACCATAGCGACAAACTCGCGCTTCAAGCGCTCAATCTCATGTCTTTCTGAAACATCCAACATCGCAACCAGGTACAGCGGTTTGCCTAATACCGATACTTCACTGCCCGATAGCTCAACTGGAAACTCGCTGCCATCAGGTCTGACAGCTATTAGCTCGAAGACATGCGAAGTCGTTGTGATGAGCTGCTCCATCCAATCGCCCCTACTACCGTCGCTACTCCTGAAGATCGCTGAAAGAGATCTACCTGCCAGATCGATATTTCTCATCGCGAAGGATTCTTGCGCCTTGTTATTGGCCAGATGGATCGTGCCGCCCACATCAATGACAAACAGCCCAACGGGTAGCCCTTCCATCATAGAGCGGGTGCGCTCCTCGCTGTCTTTGAGCAGGTTCTCCACCATCTTTCTGGCTGTAATGTCGTGGGCAACGCAATACAGCTCCTCTTCCTGTTGCGACCAATAGACCGACCAGAGCACGTTGATCACCTTTCCATTCTTACAGCGGACGCGGTTCTCGACAGGCACGGTGGACTCGACCGTTTTGATGGCGGTGAGACATTTCAAAGTCTCTTCGATATCTTCCTCTATAACTATGTCACGGAGACCTTTTCCAAGGAGATCCGTTTCGGTGTAGCCCCAAACTTTTTCCGATGCCGGGCTGACTGTAATGAACGAGTTATTCTTATCGATCGAGCATATGACGTCGACAGCATTGTCTACCAGGGCTTTCTGGCGTTTCTTTGACTCATCAATCGTGTCGGCCATCTGATGGAAGACCTTATCGAGCTCGGCGATCTCATCGACGCCCTTGATGGCGGGGAGCAGCGGTTGAGCGATTGCGAGGAGATAGGCGTTCTTGATCAAAATTTTCAATCGATCCGTGATGGCACGACTGAAGTAGAGTACGACAACGACGCTCAAAAGAATGTTGAACGCAGCGCCGCATAGCAAGACGACTTTCGCGTTACGGCGCCAATTCAACGCGGCTTCCGACTTGCTGCCGGACTGAGTCTGAACAAGCTCGTTCAATGATTTGAGCTCAGTAATAGTATTCTCGACCAGAGATTCCATCTGATGTCGCATGCCACGGATGTTCATGATCGTCATCAGATCGGTATTGTCGTCATGGAACGCATCGTACATTCCATCGCAAATTTTCAATGCGCGCATCTCGAGCCGCTCTGTTTTTTCCAACTGTTTCAACTGATCGGGATAACTCCCTAGCGTTACCTTCAATACTTTGAATTCGTTCAGTATCTTGGCTCGTGAATCAAGATACTTCTGCTCCATTGACGGTGACTTCAAATAAGAATAGGCCGTGAGCGCATTAAGGCCGCTGAACAACTCTTTGCCCAGGACAAATATAGAGTGCAAAACATCGTTGGAATGCGACTCCTCGCGAGCCTCATCTTCCGACTGAATCAATAAACCATAGAGAAACAACAAGAACGCAGTCCCAAGAACGAGAGGAACTGAGACTATGATGAGCCCCTTATGGTGGATCTTGAGTCTAACCGGCAACTTAAGCGCTCTTATCTCGGTGGCCGAGCAACCAACGTGAGCTTCGACACGGTTCTGCTCCCGAGATGGCGAACGGCTCGTGCTTCATATAACCGTTACGTTCATACCCTTGGTATATTGGATTGAAACCGCCACTAGTTTCGGGTGAAGCGTTGGTTGATGCTGATAACAGAAAGAAACGATGGTT
>CAZISK010000213.1:0-10203 GCA_964541355.1 uncultured Candidatus Obscuribacterales bacterium | reverse complement strand
CTGCAGCATACCTCTAGCTGCAGCCCCAGCTCTGGCGAATAACGGCTCACACGAACCGCGGGAGCGCGTTACTCCTAGACAGATGCGCTTGCAGCAATTGCAACAAAATCCTGCTCAGGACAACGGCACGTCTCGAAGAGCGGAACGAAGAAATTCGAACTTCACTATCCAGCCCATATTCACCGGTGCCAACTTCAACCTCAACTCGGGAAGAGCTAATTTCACCGCCGGCAATCTGGGAAGTTTCCAGAATCTCACCATCGATGTCGGCGGCAAAGAAAGAGTGGTCACGCTCAACTCCAAGCTCACCGCTGGAGAAGTTGTTGCTGCACAACAGGTTCTCGACACAGGCAAACAATCCATCCAACTCAAGTCTAATGGCGCTGCAGTAGGCGGCACCATCTCGCTGGACAACAATATTCTTTCCGACCTCGACAAGACAGTGGGCGGCTCCATCGAATCGTTGACAGTAGCGCGCGGCGTCCAGGTCATAGATAACACGAGCGGACTCTCGCTCTCAGGAACGCTAAGGAACTACGGAACAATCTACACTGCCAACGAAGTAGCTGGTGGCACCGACACCATTGCGGCCAACACCATCCACGTCGGTCGTGGTGGGTCAATCGAATCGTACACCGGCAGCGATCTCTATGCCGCCGATCCGATTCTCAACGCCAGCAAACAGCTCATCAACAACGGCAACATATCCAGCCTCGGTAATCTGACTATAAATGCTCCGGCAGTTTACAACGTCAGAGACGGCGCTGAAACACCTACCATATCGGCCGTCAACGACGTCAAGATCAATACCCAGACCTTGGTTAACGAAGGCATCATCAGCGCCACTGCCGGCAGTGTGACTGCAGCCAGTAACTCCGGACTCGGAGTGGTCGGCACCGCTGGTACCATTCAGGCTGCTCAAGACATCAACTTCAACACGGTAAGCGGCAACATCAAAGTCAACGGCGGCAACCTTCTGTCGCAAGAGGTTAACTTCGACGCCGGCGACAACGGCAAGGTAGATGTCTGGGTTGATGATGCAAACGGTTTGGTGAATGCCAAAGGATGCGTGATTCACCTCAATGCCGACACGGACACTCTTAATCTCGGCACCATCGAGGCATTCGGTGACCCGATTATCACGAATACCGGCAACATCGACATAGCGAACATCGCTCCAACCAACGGTGCGCCTCTCACCTTGATTGCCGGCAGGAACATCACAAGCAGCGCTGGCAACAATGGCTTAGATACTTCATCGGCCGGCAGCGACGGCGGCGCTCTAACCCTGGTAGCGGGTGCATTGTTTGAGCAAGCCGGCGGCACCGTCAACGTTTCAAAGAAAAGCAAAGAAGGCGGTCTTATAGATCTGACTGGCGGCAACGGTGGCTCGGGAGTTATTGCTTCTATCAACACTTCGGCTGGTCCAGGGTTCAACGGCGGCAACGTTCAGATGATTGCATTCGCCGGTAGTGTCGTGGGGACAGGCACTATAACTCTTCCATCAGCAGTTGCGATAAATGCTGTTGGTGGCAACACAGACGGCAACGTGCAATTGATTGGTGCGGTTAAAACCGGTGTTGCTATCACAGCCGGAGCCATCAATGGGCAAAGTGTCTCCATTACCGCATCTACTCCTACTATTGTAGGAAAAGGCGGAGTCAAGTTCGACGCCACTACTGGACAACAAGTATCAGGAAGCTTCGGCACAAAAGGTGTCGCGAAAGCAGACATCATTATTGGTGGCCTTATCAATTCAACTGGCGATACCACTATCAATACTGGTGGCAATCTGATTGTCAACGGCTCCGTCAACAGTCTGGAAGAAACCAGCACTATGACGATCAATGCCAACACGCTCCGTGTTAACGCCACTGGCAGTATTCTCTCGCCCGACAAAGAGATCGTGAATGCCAAAATACTTGGTCCAACGATTGTTGATGGGATTATTTCCGTCGGCACACTCAATCTGAGCACCAGCCAGCTTGTTATCAGCGCAACCGGTAAGGTCGCTGATGCCGTTGAAAACATCATTACAAAGTCACCCATTGTTGTAGAAGGGGAACTGGGACGCAATCCAGCCCTTGCCGACCCTACGAGATTGGCTACGACTTTCGCCAATGTCACCACATCTGGTTCGTTCACAATCGCGCAAAATGCAGTTGTTGCCGGCAGCGGCACCATTAATGCCCTGTCCGTCACCAACCGTGGAACAGCAAATGGCAACATCACTTTCAATGCCACCGGCACGAAAGGAATTTTGTTCGATAACTTCGGTTCGGTAGACGGAACAGCCGTAACAATAAATGCGGCGAAGGGCACGATAATCAACGAGGATGGTGCTTTTCTGCAGGCTACTCAGCAAACTTCAGACAAAGACGTTCCAACTTTGACGCTGAACGCAACAATCCTGAACAACTTAGGTACGATTCAGGCAGTTGGTATTCAGAAGCAGACTTATGGAGCCCTGAAGATCAACAGTCCCGGAAATTTGACCATTTCCGGAGATGACGGCGGATTTCTAACATCGTTCGCTAGCACTGTGGACATCACAGCCGACGGCGACGTAATCGTGGGCGGCATCGTTAATGGTGCCAACTCTAATCCATTCTCGGCTTTGAATACAGGGCTTGGTGGATTCACAGTGACGACAAGCGGCGAATTCCAGAACAACATGCCTGGAATCACCGTGGTTGCAGACGGAAAAGGTTTCCGAGGCGAAATAGCAATAAACGCTGAGGACGTCGTATATAACGGAATCGGAGCTGCGCCTGTCTTCGCTCTCAGCGCAACTGGCGATGGCGACATCCTGTCAAAAGGCAAAAGTCCAATTAAGCTTGTTTTGAGCAATAAAAAGACTGGTATCAGCATTGGTCAGGATCCAGGCGATTTCAGCGTAACCATCAACGCATTCGATTCAACAAGCAGGTCAGCCTTTTCAACACCTAGCCTGCTCTCAATCGAGATGCCCAGTTTTGTTATCAACAAGACTTCGTTGGATTTGACAGGCACCAAGAACTTCCTACTCAATGGCAACCTGGTCGGTGGCGACAACGTGACTATAACGACAGTCTCGAAGAAGGATTTTCTGGTTGGCGATGCCATTGAAAATGGTGTAACTGGACTCAATCCCGGAGAAGGTGTTTCGGCTCTCAAGACACTCACGATCTCCGCGCCCGGTCATATCATTTTGAATCCAGGCACCGTACTGTCTTGCGGCAGCGCGCAGGAAAGTAAAGATGCTCCGGCCGACAAAGTGATTTTGCGGGGACGATCCTTGACAGTCAATAACGGTGCTGATGTCTCTGGTCGTGAACTGTTTTTTGATCCAGGTACCACCCCCAAAACAAGTTACACCAACCTCAACCCATTAGGCGCTATCTCATCGGGTATGTTGACGATCAAAGCCGTCGGCACATTGACTTTGAGCAACGACGATAACTCGGTTCAAACGATGCTGAAGGTAGGTCAGGTTGTACGAGACGGTCTAGGCCTGAAAGGCGGCGGTGTCTTCGATCTTACTGCAACTCAGCTCAAATTCAGTCCGGAAGGTCTCTTCCTCGACGCAGCTTCGACAGGTGGTGCCTCTCCTAACGGCGGAGACGTGAAAATAAACGTGGCTTCCTCCAAGGTGGTCAAGGTTGGTAATGGAAAAGGCGAAATCCGAGCCGATGTATCTGCCTCGCCCGGACGTCAATCGAATGCCGCAGCTTCCGGTGGATTTTCCCTAACTAACACCGGACCGCTAACAGTTAAAGAGGTCGTCGGTTTTCCATCCTCCATCAATCTCGATAATGGTTTAGATCTGGGCGGCCGCTTGTCCTTCATTTCGAGCACCAGCACAGTCAAAGTCTCTGACGTCACTGGACTATCGCTCAATCTCTTTAACCTTTCCTCGGGCAGCACAGTCGAGATGTTACTGCGCGGTGCCAGCAAGAACGGTATCACAGACCAAAACGCCAGCCTTTCGGGAGGGAACCTCGCGTTCTTCAACCTAGGACAGTTAACGACCAATGGCATCGACATTCCAGGAACGGTCGAACTTAATTTCGAATCCAACACCGGCATCAATTTCAGAGACAATGATGTATTTTTCGCTTCTACCAGCCCGGACCAGTTGGGCGGAAGAATCAACATCACGGCCCCAGCTCTTAGCTTCAACAATCAATCCGGACTCTCGTTATTTGCAGGCGGTGGCGACCTATTAGGTGGAAAGATCTCGATTGACACATCGTCTGCAATTGAGGCAGCCGACACTCTAAAAATCGCGGGTCCATTTACTGGTAACGCTGTATACCTAGATGTCAGCTTCACGCAAAACGGCGCCGGCGGCTCAATCGAAGTCAACGCTGGCGGTCCTCTCGAAGTAGACGGCGCCGGTCTTAGCTTCGGCTTTGACCCATTCGCGAGCCTACGCTCCAGTCTGTCGCTGCAAACCAGACAGACGAACACCACGACTTCGGGAAGTCCTATGACTCTTTCGAACATGAATGCGCCTAACTTGGCTGGCTTAGGATTTGGTAGCGCAACTTTCAATAGTGGTTCTAGCTCCGAATTCAAGCTCAGCGGAGTAGGCAAAAATGGCAACGGATTTGAAGATGGACTGTTCACTGCCGGCACAATCATTATCAATCCTCAGACTGGTGCAGGCACGATTAACGCTTCAGGCTATGCGCTCACGACGAACAACCTTCAAATGACCGCCAACGAAATCAGGTTCGATTCGAACCAGGTCATCGCGGTTTCACCTGATAGTGACACCGTCGGTACTGGTAACCAAACTGGAGTTGGCGGATCAATCAACCTCAAGGCAAACAATTTCAGCTTCGGAACGGGCGGAGGAGTACTGCTCGTAGCCGAGGGCGATTTACTCAATGCACCGAGTAAGGGCGGCAGTGTCGTTATCGCCCATAATGCCACCACCGGCAGCCTGGAGATTGGCGCCAACGGATTCAGTTTCGACGTGCAGGAAGGAGTAGACAACTCCAATGGCAATGGCAGTGTGTCAGTAACGACCACTCGCGACCTGACAGTAGATTCCAATGCATTCATCTTCGGGGTTAATGACGGCGGAACTATCAACCTCCGATCCGATGGCGGTATGCTGATTAGCAACGCATCAAATCTCAGCCCCTACCAGCTCGATAGCTTGACTATCACTACCAACGGGACGGTTGGCTCGCCGGGTGCGTTCCAATTCAGCAATGCGAAGTTCAATGGATTCACCGATACTCCGGTCCTCAGCGCCGTCAGTGTGAATATCAGTACAACCGGTAAAGATGCGGGCATCGACGTGAGTGGAGGTGGACAGGTCCTGGCCAATATACTCACCCTGAAGACGACAGGGACACTCACGATAGCTGCCGGACAGACCCTCGGCGTTGTTGCCAACCCTGGCACTGGTATAGGAGGAACGCTCAACATCAATGCAATGAACATTGACAGCGGCGACGCATCGTACACGCTCGCGGCGCCTGGCACTACAGGTGCCGGCGGTGTTATAAGCGTGACATTGACAGGTGCTGGCGAATTGATCATCGGCGCCGGCGGAATGAACATCGACATCTCGAACGGCTTGAATAAACCTGGCGGCTCGGTCAAGATCAACAACGGTGGCGCAATTACAGCCGACATGACGGCTTTCACACTGGGATCTAACTTTAACGGAGCTGGTCCCAATCTCGCGATCAACGCTAATGGCGTGCTAGCCGCGAGCAACGTATCAGTTATCGCTAACATCGGTTTGGGCGGCGGACAAATAACGACGGCAACCGTTTTCGGCACACCTACCGCCGACAATCTTATCCTGTTCTTTATTAACAACCCGTCACTGCCTGGCGGTTTTGAACTGGTGACCTATACCGAGCAAGCTAGTGACACACCTACCTCAATTGCTGAAGCACTCGCTCAGTTGATCAATACCAATTTTGATTTACAGACGATTGGACTAAGTGCCACTACTTCTGGTGCGACTATATCGCTAGTTTCAGCTACTCCGGGGACCACATACTCCGATTTGACCGTACAACCTCCGAAAGGTTCGCTCAACATTACTTTGGATACGACAACCACCGGACTCACTCTGACTAGCCGAACCTCACAGCCGTTTGTCCTTGGTGGAGCGAAGGCCGGTACCAACGGTATCCAGGACAACTCTCTCTCTCTGGATATAGGAGCTGTCACTATCGGCAACTCTGGAAATATCACGACGGCAACCATTGGAGGCGGAGTTAGAGCCGGTGGCACAGACTCGATAACTATCACCGATCCTCTCCTGCCAACGGGTTCGATAACTGTCAGCTACATCATACAAGACGGCGACACACGCGAGTCTGTGGCCGCATCCCTGGCGCAGCTTATCAACAACAATGTAAGTATTCAGCAGATCGGCGTCGCCGCCACAACAACTGGAGCGGTGATCACGTTGACCTCTCCGAACACGAACACCACATACAGTGCTGTCGCGGGCAAGGGCGCGAAGATTGATCTGGCTATCTCCAATCAAGGTGGCAACATCGAAAATGGAAATCTCGTCAGTATCTCAGGAGCATCCACGCAGAATGTCTCGCTTAGTTCGAGTGGCTCGATTGGAACTGCTCTCAACCCGATCATCTTCCAGAATGGAACGAAGGCTATAGCCACCAACGCCGGTCTCGATGCGTACATATTGTCCACAGGTGGGGTCACGTCGACCAGCCTCAACGCGGGAAGGAATCTGGTCGCCACTTTCACCGGCGGCGACTTGCTTGGTGTATCCGGCACAGCAGGCAGCTTCAATCTCATCTACGACAACCCATTGGCAATCAATACGAATAAGGTTTCTCTCGTAAGTGTCACATCAAAACAGGGAGACGTAAGGGTCGCTTCGAACGCGCAGACCCTGACGGTAACGGGTTCAGTGACCTCCGGGAATGGCAACATTTATCTGCAGAACCTGGCAGTTACGAATCCGAATGCCTTGATCGACATCCAATCGAAAGCTGTTATTTTCGGCTCCGGTTCCGTCGCGGCACGCAACCAGGGTAACGTCTTTGTCTCGATTGGCGGCGCGCCACCGGCATACACTCCGGCAGATGGTGTCATCCCAGCGGGTAACCCACTCATCCTCGAGACGGTTGGCGGACAGGTAACGTTCGGCGCAACCGATAACCTCAACGGGAGCATCACAGTAGGAAAGGACGTAGAGCTGAAAGCGCTTGGTCGAGACCTTTCGTTTAACACAACTGCAGCATTTGATGCGACCCATATCAAGCTTGGCGACGGCGTCAAGATAACCGCTGATCCGCCACCCATCACTGGCGCCAGCCTAAGTTTTGACGATTTCCAGAACGCCACCAATGGAGCGCGCAGCGGTTCTGGTTCATTAGTGTACACGTCTTCATCTGGCGAAACTGCCTTTCTCGACTCCGCTTCACTCAGCAATTCTCTCGAACCAGCCTTCAATGCAAATACCCTCACCAACGGCACGTCGACGCAATTGGCGCTTGGCGGTATCGATGGTGGAAGCATGATCGGTCTTGCTAACATTCAATCAGCGAACCTCTTCAGCATCGCTAACTCGACGTTGGTTACAGCTAATTCCAACGCGACAGAGCTCATGAGCAACATCGCTGCGGCTGGTTCCAACATAGGATTGCCAGCAGTTGTCCAGAACGATAAGCCCGGGACCCTCGCCACTGGCGATAGCGTCCTGGTCGGAGAAGTGTCGAATGTGCAGCACCGCACTCTCGAGCGCGGTCCGTTGTTACTCGCTCCGCAGAATGACGTGGTTGTAGACACACCGCACGGTGCTATCAGCATTGCTGCTAAGTCCCTGGTTCTGATGATCTCGTCGGATGATGGACTGGCTGTCTACAACATGCACGACCTCCGCAAGAACGCGGTCTCGGTCGTTCATGATGGTCATTCCATCAACGTGGCACCAGGCACCACAGCGCTACTCGACAAATCGTCGAAATCGTTCGAAGAGCTCAACCCTGCTCAATTTGTGCGCTATCGCCAACCTGCATGCAAGCCGATCAATAAAGCGACCAAGTTGTACAGAGCTGAATTTGAACTGTTCTCGATGCTTCAAGGACTGCCGGCCTTCAAAGATCTCCTCGCGTCTGAAGACATTGATACTCGTAAGACCATGAAGAGTGTCTTGAAGACTGCAGCAATTCTGATGCAACTTGGTCATGGCAAAGAGAACTACAAGTTCTTCATCAAGCCTTCCGTGACGGCATACACGAATTAATCAAATTCTGAGTTAGTTTGAGGAGCGGTGTTCAACTTGAGCGCCGCTCCTCTCTTTAGGACGAGAACTTTGTCTCCTCTGTCTTGATTGAACCAGTCGAACGACAAGCTGGCTCCCGAGCACATCCATCTCCGTTTTGCGAAGATTCGATCCATATATCACAACGCGAAGTCGGGTAATAGATTCACTTCCTCCGTCCAATTCCAGATACTAATTGGTCATTCAAATTCTTCAGCGGATTACTGACTCGAGCTGTTCGTGTTGAGAGAGGAACGGTTGTTCCGACCCGATGATTCACCAGTTTCACCGCCAACTGACGAACTGGTTGCCATTTTGATGTCATCGTGCGGCCTTATAGTCCTCCCAGGATTAGGGGAGCGGCCATCATGACACTTGACAGGTACCAGCCGGAAGAGTCGGACGGTTCTGGAGCACTACCAACGTTATACAACCTCTGGAGTAGCGCTTTTGAGAGCCCATTGAAAGTTGAAGCGCCATGCGCTTCGGCTCAACACGTATCAAATTCAAGGGAGGGTGACGATTGCGCGCAACCTGGTCAGGACAGCGCCGCTTCTTCTAAGTCCATTGAACAGATCGAGCAATTAGCTGCCGATGTTCAGTCGGCAGATAGCAGCAATAGTCGCAAGGACTACGTAAGGCTGTTGGAAGGACAAGCCACCAACCTGAATTTGATTGAGCTATTATCTGAATCCGATCTTAACGCCGACAGACGCAGTGCAGTAGAAAGCATGAGTCACCGTGTCGATTCAGAGAACTGGAAGCATTATCGCAGCTACATCGACCCGGCCTGGACGCGAGCAACATTGGCATTTGCCAAAATCGGTTCGGGCAAAGACAAGCTTATCGCCGAAGGCGAAAGGACTTTGATTAAAGCTGTATCAATGCAGCCTGCACTGCTACTAGAGGCGGACTTTCAAAAACAACTTACCATGGCATATCAGCAAATGGAGGGGACCAGGAAAGTTAAGGAGCTAACTGTCTGGCGCGGTGCGCTCGAGTCTGGCGATAAAGATGATCCGGAAAGTTCAAGCAACCGAAAAAATGAAAACAGTAAAGAAAAATCAGACTTCCATCGGGCCCTGGAGAAAGCCAATCAGATCTATCGCGAGTCTGGCGCCCAGGAATCCATAGAGTATTTTGAAACCGCAATTAAAGCAGCCGACAATCAACCTGAGCAGAAACTGAAAAACGATGTACTGCAAGTGTTTATAAAACGGCTGGAGATAGAGCGAGCTGTCATCGCAAAAGACGTTCGCAATCAGAAAACCTCTGAAGTTTTACTAAATGAGTTGAGAAACAAGAAAGAAGAAGAATGGGACAAACTCCGCAACTATCTCGCGGTTGGAAGCGTCCGCGCCAATGCAGGACTGGCAATGATCAGCTCCGGCGAACCACAGATGTTGTCCAGGGGAAAGAATTATCTTTGCCAGGCTATTGAAAAACGCCCCGAACTGGAATTCGACGCTGACTACAGAGACAAGGTCAAGCACGCGTTCTCGATACACAACAAAAATCGCGCCACGGATAACAAGCAAGAAATACCAGCAGGCGACAACTCAAACAACGTTTTCTTTGAGGTAGGTTTCAAGCAAATTGACATCAAGAGTCTCAGTCCGGAGCAGATCTCAGATATAGAGAAAGACGAGAAGATTCGCACACAACTGGCTGATGACATAACCGGTCCCGCTCTGGCAATAGCTCTTCTCTATCTCGGATATCGAGCCGTCAAAGGTCAAATATTGAGAATCAGAGACAAATCCTCCGTCGAAACTACCACCGGTGAGAGCAAGGTTGGCGAAGTTGCCAAACCAGAGGGCTCCACCGGTGGTGCTAAAGAGATACCGCTTGCGGCTCGAGTAAATGCTGATCCACATGGCAGGATTGGTATCGACGAGATGATCAGAAGTGGTTCGAGTGCGCCTTATAGGAACCCCTACAGTGACGCA
>CAZISK010000212.1:0-10251 GCA_964541355.1 uncultured Candidatus Obscuribacterales bacterium | reverse complement strand
CCAGGGTGGATGGAGCAGCAAGAAGTGTTGTGACAGATCTTTTTAGCTCGCTTATTGGCACGTACAGCTCATCTCTAAGAAGTAACAAAAGAGCTTGCCTCTCTCGTTCCATACGTTCAAGTGCGGTGGCAGCATCATAGAAGAATTGATCGAGCGCCGCTATCTCGTCGTTGCCCCTGGAAGGCGGTCGTAACTTTGCACCATTTTGCAATAGAGCGGCGTTCTCTTCGACGTTGCGCAATCTCTTGATTAAGTGACGACCGAGCAGCCAGGCGCATACAACCGATGCGCCTGTTCCCGCAATCGATATCCAGGTTATCTGTGAACTGAGTGATTGAAGTAGTTGCCACATTCTTTCCGATGTGGACGACGAGGCTTTCTCCTGCTCTACAATGAACTTTCCAGAGTGCGAAAAGAGCGTTTGTTCGAGATTCTCATTGTCTACCAGCTGTTTCACATATGCTCCTACTGCATCCGGATCTGTTCTGTTGACTGAAGAAAGTTTTCTTGATACCTCTTGTATCGCTCTAATTTTGGACTTCCAGTTCTCCGTCTCGACGCGCTTGTCTATGGGAATGAAGTTCTCGAGGTTGCCCATTGTCCGATCAATCTTGAGTTGGACTCGCATCCTCTCCTGCTCCATTTTTGGCTCCTTAAGTACAGCAAGAATCAAAATCTCCGTCACGTCAGATGTGATCGTGCTGGCGGCATGCACCACATTGCGAGATGCTCTTTCTTTGTCGAGTTGCAACTGACCATGGTGCCACGCGAAAACTAAACAAGTAGCAGTAATCAAGTTCAGGAGTAGAGTTGCGGCGAGGAGCAGTAAGAAAGTTGTGCGGTAGCTGCCACGTCCGCTCGTCACAGAGGGCGGAGCTGTATGGGAGTCGGTTGGCTGGGTCTGAAAGATGAACTCTATCGTTGTACCTTCTTTATCGGCCGTCTTGCTCAGAGTGGCGCCCAGAAAGCTCGCCAGCACTGACGCCATTTTCAGTTCGTCTTGATCAGGGACTGTCGTTTGCGGCCCTTCCAGTTCCAGTCGGGCGATGGTGCCTTTGCTACTGGTGCCGACTTGAAGTGTCGACAGTTCGTGTGGAGGAAGTGTTTTGATGAGAAACGCCACGGTTTTTGAAAGCGGTATTATTGGTAGTGCCCCGCTTGAATCCGTTATCTGACAGGAGAAGTTACGAAGGCTAGCCAGCCCTGCATTGTCGAGCTCTTCGTAGATCGCATCTTCCAGGCGCTGATCGGAGACCCTTTCTATGTTGAGACGATCCGTGGCCTTCAGTCTGGCAAACTCAAGAAGTAGATTAACGGAAAAAATCAGTTGATCGGCATTCTTCCTGGCACGAGCAATGGTCGAGCGACACTCCGAAGGAAGTGTGCCGAACATGCCAGTCTCCTCCATCAACTCCAGGCTGCCTGCAATCGACGTGAGCGGCGCACGCAGATCGTGTGCAACTATTGATGACAGCTCTCGTCGTGCGTCTTCAAGCTCGCGCAATTTTTCATCCGCTGTGACGATCGCATCCTCGAGCCTGGTCAGTTCGTCCCCGGAATAGAGGGGATGTTCAAGATTTTTGCCCTGTTTGAACTCTGCAATGCGATTGAACGCAGTTTGAAGCCTGGCGCCGAAAATGCGTCTCGACCAATTTACCGCCAACGCCAGCTCAAATAGCAGGATTAGAACACTTGCCATCGCACCGGTCTCGAGTGCGTGCGATTTATTGTCCTGCAATGCGACACTCAAATCGTCGACTTTGGCTATGGCTGTTCTGATGCTACCCATGGCTTGTCGCACAACAACCGTCGCTTGAGCTGAGTGCTCCGCAGATGGTCTCACACGCAAGAGCGGAATGCTGCGAATAAACAGCTCCAGTTTCACAAGTTCAGTTTCCTTAGCAATGAAGTCGTTGATGACCACCAGCAGTTCCGGATGGGCTCTCTCTAGCTGCCGTAGTCGAGGTAAAAGGCCCTTCAACCGCTCGATATTTTCGTCGTGTTGCTTCTTCACTCGTTCGTATCCGGTGATGCTTGCAAGAAAGGCGCAGCCGACGGATTCTGTTTGCACGCGCTGCGCATTGTCCAGGAACGCTTGAATCTCTTTGTATTCAATCTGTTCTTTCAGCGTTTCGCCAAAATCCTTGAAGCAGACCAACATCGATCCGACCAACAACCCTTGCACCGCGACAGGCACAATGAAGAAAGTCGCGAGCGTTTTTGTTATTCGCATTTCTTTGCTGTCGTGTCAGCCGGCAATCTGTAACCCAGACCCCGCAGATTCTCGATGAATAACTCCGAATCATCGACCTCGAGTTTTCGCCTGATTCTCGCAATGCAACTTCTCACTGAGATATCGGTCGCTTCTGTATCGAACTCCCAAACGCGATCGATTAACTGTGACGACGAAAATACAAGATCCTGATTTTTGATGAAGAATTCGAGCAATGCCAGCTCTCGTGGCTGCAGCCGTATTTCGCGACCTGCTCTCTTGACTCTCCCCTTTCCTGGCTCTAGCACGATGTCCCCGTAGCTGAGCGTCTCAGCTTCCCTCTGCCTGGGTCGTCTCAACAGGGCTTGTACGCGTAGGGCGAGTTCCTTCATCTCAAACGGCTTTGCCAGATAGTCATCGGCTCCGCTGTTGAATCCCTCAGTTTTATCATCTATGGAACCGCGGGCGGTGACGAAGATAACCGGATTCATACCGCCCTTCCGGCGATAGTTGCTCAAGAGTTGCATTCCCGATACACCAGGCAACTCCCAGTCCAGTACCAGTAAATCAAATGTGAACCGCTCGAGAAACTGCAGCCCGTCCTCGCCTGAAAACGCCAGTTCGACGTCGTGCCGATCAGCCATAAGCGTTTGCTTGACCAGGTCGGCCAAAACAGCATCATCCTCAACTACCAAGATTTTCGCCATCGTCCCGTCGACCGCCACGACTGGTCGCACTCGTTATTCCACGGTCAATGATAGGGTAAACCGCTGCCTGGTGGCTAAATGCCGTCTCGAACCGATCGCCAGGAACCGGCTCGATTCGACTTCTCTGTTGATTAGCGCTTGCGGTCAACCCGCTTGTTCGACACGCCAGTAGATGCTGTTCTCGCGCTGCAGGAGTTGTGCTCCAATGAGCTCTCGTCGCAACGTCGCGAAATCAGGATGGTGTCTTGCGATGATGTTGTTGACCTCTTTTTCTTTGTACCGGACTCCCGGTTCAAATTGGTGGCTCAACCAGCGCAAGATAACCTCGCGCTTTTTGCGGCTGGCAGGTATCTCTTTCAGCCTTTCACCTTCGAAGAAATCGGTGAGAATCTTGCGCTCCCACGAATCTGTGGAGACCGTGTCGGCAATATTGACGATCGTCTCCATCGCGAGAACCTGCTTAGAAAGAGCGTGCAGCTCTTTCATGTTCAATTGATAGAGATGGGTTGTACCCTCTGTTCTCATAACGACAAGACCGACCTCTTTCAAGCGCGATAGGTGGTGCGAGACCGTTGGTCCACGCAGCTCAAGAAGACTGGCAAGCTCCTCGACGCTGCGCTCGCTGGTAGCGAGTGTACCGACTATCTTTAACCGACTTTCGTCGGAAAGTACTTTGAAGAAGGAAAGTACATTGGCGAATTGCATGTCCGTCATGACTGACTCCTTTTTTGTTGAGTAGCTCATAGATAGGAGCAAAACCTATCTCGAGAGGTTGTATTTAGATGCACGTCTATTTAGACATGCATCTATATAGATAGATATCACAACATGGATGAAATAACAACCCATTGAGACAAAGATTGGTTTGAGAGTATGAAAATTGTGGGCAGATTAAGACTACAACGCAGGCTCGCGTATTCGACAGCAGGTTAGATACTGGTGAAAAAGCCCATGCTTTGTGCAACTGTAGAGGTTCGATGAAGACGTTTTCGAAACTAAACGCACCGGTGTCTTTCGAAAACGAAGGTCAGATCGTCTTCGCCATGTACCTGGGCGGAATGTCGCCATCAGAAAGGCTTCACGAGTTTTGAACGGCATCGCTAAACGAGTAGCTCCAACTAAGTGCATACTAAATATGCTCGTCTGCTTTGTTGCTGCTTTCGGCTCGGCAGAAGCGTTCTCTTCTTCTTCCCCTTCCCCTGGTGAACCGAGGTGGCAAGATCAGAGCCGACAAGCACAAGCGGCGCTTCACAAGGGCAAATTCGCGGAGTCGATCGCTGGATGTCAACGAGCTCTGCTACTTGCCAGGCGGCAAGGCGCGTCGTCTGATCAACAATGCGACCTGCAATTGATCTTGGTAGACGTATACATCAGAGCTGGGAAGTTCGGCTCCGCAGATACCCTTCTCGATCAGGTCGAGCCTTATGTGAGATCGACTAAGTTTTACGATGCTATGCTTCCAGCGCGCTATTTGAGGAGACGTTACAGACTCTCTCTTTCCGAAAGGCGCTATGAAGACACGGTCTATTATCTGAAGCAAATCTTTGAGCTTCAGGAGAAGCACTTTCACAGGGACTCGGCTGTTATGGCCGAGACTGCCGCCTTAGTTTTACGCGCTGCTAATACCGTCCAGGATTGGAACACGATTTCGCTGATCCTTACAAAGTGGCAGAAGGAGTCGCTCAATCAGACGCTCCCGGTCCCCCTGATAGAAGTGGTGGCAACCAGCCTGGAGATGCTGGCCGGCGAGGCACATGGGGCGCTATTGCATGACGATCTCGAGAAAGCTGTGCGTATTCTCAAGTTTTCATCGCCAGTCGATCCGCGAGTGGACCGAACCCTGGCGGGTTGGTCTACTATGATTAGGCAATCATTGCGGAAGGGGCAGCTTCTCTATTCAAACGCTGCACTGGATCAGATCCAACAATTGTTGAAAATAGCCGAACGTCGCCCTCCAACGGTGGCGCTACTGGAGGCAAGAGTCGCCGCGCATCGTGCGCTTGCGGATATGTACCACGCCAGACGCAGACCTCGGGAAAGAGCATTGGAGGTGGAGAAAGCGTTGAGGCTCCTACCTTTGTCGAAAGAGCCAGCCACCGTGGCTGATGCCAGGCGAGTCCACGACGATTGCCTGGTAGTTGCCGTCTACAACGTATCATGCAAGCATTCGGATGAGGAGACGGTAATTCCGTACCTCAAGAGAGCGCTGCAACTGTCCGACCGTCTGTCTACTCCAGAGGCGCATGTGCAGCCACGATTCGGTCTGGCTCAGGCTTACATGCGCAAAGGTGAGTTGTCGTTGGCTGAAGAGGTACTCAAATCCATCGATGTGGACAAGCTGTCCAAACTCGGTAACTACAGACCACGAATGGCCAGATACCATCTGATGTTCGCGGATAACTACAGCAAGATTGGTAATACGCAGAAGGCACGTGAGCATGTGATCGAGGCACGGCGTTGGCTTGCCGGTCAGCCTGAATCAAAGCGATACAAGGAGGTTTGGACCAACTGTTCAGAAGCTGAAGCGCGCTTTGGTATCGATGCAAATTGACGTCCTCTCTGCCCTTACGGTGCATCTGGTAATGTCCATTCCATCATCTGTCACCATTTATGGTGCAACCTCGATTGTTGGCAATTCGAACCAAAAGCAACTGCCTCCGCCCTCCCTTGCCATGTAGCCCAGTCGTCCTCCTTGTGCTTCGACAAGCATTTTGCAAATGTACAAACCCAGTCCGCTTCCGTGCTGCTTTACGGACTGCGGTTGCTCGAACTGCGTAAATTTTGAAAATAGTTTTTCCACCTGCGAAGCTGGAATGCCGGGCCCCTGATCGAGGACGGAGAATCGGATGAAACTGTCGTCGGTCATCTCGTTTTTTAGTACGACCATGGACTTCTCTGGTGAAAACTTGATCGCATTGGTGAGCAGATTGACCAGGACTTGAATGACTTTGTCTCCATCACAAGATAGCGAGTAAGAGCTGGTTTCGTCCGCGAAATTAATCGATTTTCTTTCTGCCAGAGATAAGACAGCCTCTGTTGCTGTTTCAATCAGCTCTTCTGTTGCTTGAATGTTTCGATTAAGCTCGACTTTACCATCTTCGAGTTTGTCTACGTCCAATAAAGTGGAGGCCAACCTGACCAGCCGCGAAGACTCTATCTGGATTCGCTTTAACTGATCTAAAACAGGTTTGTCCAGCGTCGATCCGCTTTTATCGATAAGCAAATCGAGTCTGAGGTGGATGCTTGTAAGCGGCGATCTCAGATCGTGATTTACTATCGCTCGCATCGCCTTCCGTTTTTCCTCGAGGCGATTTCGCGATTCCGACATTTCGCGAAAAGCTTTGTCGAGTTCTGCCAGCTCGTCTTCTCCCGGTAGTACCTCAAGGCTCTTCTCGCCTCGCGAAAATTTGCGAATGTTATTCATTAGAATTTGCAGGCGAGCCAGCGTTGTTTTCGAAGTGGTGACATAGGCGATTAACACAAAGGTGAATACCAGAAGCACCGAGAGCTCGACGACATGTCGAAGGTTTTCCCTGTTCTTGAGCTGCTGGGGCTGAAACTCACTAGCCTCGCGACCATAATGGCTGACCAGAGTATCCACATCTTTGGCTAGCTGGTCGTAGAGAACCTTCATGAACTCAGCGAGTTCGTACCTCTCGAGGAATTGGGCCATATAGAATTTCTGCTCGCCTGGACTATAGGTCTGAGCCAGCTCTTCCCATCCATCAATATGTTTTCTGCAGTTTGTATCAATGCGATTGACTACACTCACCATTTTTTGATTGCCCGAAACCAGAGCATTGAGTTCGATTACTTTTGGACGGAGCTCTGCTCGCGCCTTGTCAGCGGCATGCTCGCCTGCCTTTGCGCTTCCGAACTGAGCTCCCGCGACTGCGACTATCTGTTTGCCGATCAATCCATAAATTTCATCTGTAAGGCTGACGACTCTCTTCGCCTCCGACTCTTTCTGTGCAATTCGATCGACGTCCGCGAGCGCGATGGAGAGCGGACCGACCATAAACAGCAGAGCCAGAAGCGGTAACGCAAGTAGAATCAGGATGCGATGACGAATCTTCACTTGCTTTTGACTCCCTCTTTCGGTAATCGTTTTTTTGCAGCGATCTCTGATGCGACCTCCTGACACTGCGAAAGGGCGCTTGTTCGCTCCGTGCCTGGTGGTAGAGTATTAATCAATTTCTTTCCTTTTCCCATGCTGGCTTCCGCCTTGTCCATTCTGTGATTCTTGAGAAATAGCTTCGCCAAAGAGAGATATAGAAGTCCGAAATGACGGTGTCCATATTTGTCCGCCGCATCGAGCAGGCTGCTGGAGATTGAGGACAATGCTGCGTCGGCTTTGTCTGCATCGTTAAGGGCGATGTACGCATTTGCTGAAATACCACGTGAATAAAGATGTGTCTCCACAAGGTCAAGAAAGTCTGGATCTTTCCGAGCAAGATCAAGTGCAGTCAGCTTCACCGACTGCAACACCAATCGCAGCGATTTTGCGGGCTGTTGTTGTTCCTTCATAGCGATTCGGTTAAGGGCCCGCGACAATAGAAGATCGTCATGCACCGAATGCGGTGGCTTTAGTTTTGCCGACAGGGAGATAACTCGTTGCCATTCGTAAGTATCTTTCGACGATGAGCTTCCCGAGAATTCGTAGATCAGCGCCATCAGGTGGGAGAGTTCGATTAATCGGCGGGTATTGGCACTTGACTCAGGTTTTGCCTCTAATCGTTTTGCTTGCTCCTCTAAAATCGGCATGGTAAGCCTGGCATCAGCACTTCTGTGTGTACAAAAGCAAGCCTTGGCGTATTCGTACCAGAGCTCATCTTTTCTATCTCGGAAGCAGTCGTTGTTCGCTAAGGACTGCACGATTCTATAGGCGCCGCTACTGTCCCCCTTATACACGCGTACGACAACATGGTTGCGAAGCCGTTCGTACGCCCCTTGCAAATATATGGCCAGCGTTTTGTCAGTCTGCCACCCCTCTTTACTAAGCAGTTCGCAGATGTAATTGAAGGTCTCCAGATCAAGCTCTTCTGCTGCAATTGGGAGAAGGGGCGACAATCTGCTGCGCAGCGCTGGAGACGGAGGGAAGTGCTGTTCCAACAATGAAAGTATTTTTCTAGAGTATTCGAGTCCTTTCCTATTGTTGCCGCTGCTGAACTCCACCTCAGCTCGTCTTCGCCAAAATCGGATGGCGAGTGTTGGATCTGCTGATTTGCCGTTTTCAATCGCTTTTTGTATTCCATCCAGGACTTCTCTGGACTTTGTCAGGTTGCCTTCAGCACGGTAGCTTTCTGCTAGCAGAATCGTTAGATCGTACGCTTCGTCTGCTTTTGCGTCTTCAAGCTGAAGCATTGTCATGGCGCTCTGATAACCTCTCTGGGCCGCATCATATCGTTGTTCGGCCAGATCCTTTCTCGCTTGCTTGGCCTTTATTCGCCACGCGCTCATTCGGCTTTGCGCTGGATTCGCCATGACGAGCAACATTGAGATGCCGACAAGGATGCAGGCAGCTAACGCGAGCTGCTCGTTTTTTTTGAATCTCAGTATCTTCCCTGCCGGTTCGCCCGATGCCATCTATAAAGGTCTATTCGCGATCCAGGTAACCGTAGGCTTCGACAGTTAGAAACTCAATGAATTTATCGCTTTCCACCAGGCTGTCGAGTATTTCTGCAGCCTCGCTGAAACGACCGGCACCACCTGCGATTAGCGACTTGAGCTCTCTCTCTCGAATTTCACGATACAACGCTCGCGTCATGACTCTACCGTCGTCGAGCTTTGCGTCATTCTTGATCCACTGCCATAGTTGAGCACGCGAAATCTCGGCTGTCGCGGCGTCTTCCATCAAATTGTGGATTGCGGCTGCTCCGGTGCCCCTGAGCCAGGACTCTATGTACTGGAGCGCTACGTTAATGTTGTTGCTCACTCCGACTTCAGTTATCTTTCCGCCATCGATAGCGACGTTGAGAAGCTCTTTTGAAGTAACTTTCAGATCTGGAAGCTGTTTCGACTTTTGATTGGGTTGAGTTCCTAACGTTTTATCGAATACTTCCCTGGCAACGGGAACCAGGTCAGGATGGGCCACCCATGTGCCGTCGAAACCGGTGGATACTTCCAGCTCCTTGTCTTCGCGCACTTTCGCAAGAGCATTTTCATTGATTTTCGGATCGCGTCGGCTTGGTATAAATGCAGCCATTCCTCCCATTGCATGAGCGCCGCGCTTATGACATGTCTTGACGAGCAACTGACAGTAGGCGCGCATGAAGGGCACTCGCATCGTCACCATCGCCCTGTCCGGAAAGAGGAATTCCGGGCGACTGGAAAATTTCTTGATCGTACTGAAGATGTAATCCCAGCGCCCGGCATTCAAACCCGACATGTGATCCTTCAACTCGAAAAGAATCTCTTCCATCTCGAAGGATGCCAAAATAGTTTCAATCAATACGGTAGCGCGGATGGTGCCCCGTGCAATCTTCAGATGGTCCTGAGCGAAATTGAATACATCATTCCAAAGGCGGGCTTCGAGATGACTCTCCATTTTTGGCAAGTAGAAGTACGGACCGGTGTTGCGCTTGCCGAGCTCTTCAGCATTGTGGAAGAAGTAAAGTCCGAAGTCGAACAGACTTGCTGATACTGGGTACCCGCCTATAAGGAGGTGGTTTTCGAGCAAATGCCAGCCCCGTGGACGGACTAAAAGGGTTGCCAGTTGTTGGTTCAGCTTATACGACTTGCCCTCCGGGCTTTCGAAAGTCAGCGTTCTTCGTACTGCTGCTTTCAGGTTGATTTGACCCTCGATCACGTTGTTCCAGCTTGGGGACAGGGCATCTTCAAGGTCCGCCATGAACACGTTGGCACCGGAGTTAAGAGCGTTGATCATCATCTTCGCTTCCACCGGTCCGGTTATCTCGACTCGCCGATCGGCCAGATCGGCTGGTGCCGGCGCCACTTGCCACTCGCCTATACGTACTGCTTCTGTGTCAACTAGAAAGCTCGGGTTCTGACCGGCATTGATATCTTGTTGCCGCTTCTGGCGATGGGCGAGAAGCTCTTCACGAGTGGAGTTGAAGCGGGTATGAAGCTGACGCACAAATTCGAGAGCTTCCGGTGTAAGGATGTCTTCAAATCCCGGAAGAACTTTTCCCTTGATCTCAATTTGTCCAACAGCTTGCGTCATAATAATCTCCCGATAATCGTTTTATGAAAAAACAATTCCGTAATGAAAAATATCTCGCCAATGTGGCGAAAGTTTCACCATTAACCGATTTGAAGCACAGTTATACACCTAGAAGGCGGCTGCTGGCAATCGTATGCATGCAGCAATCG
>CAZISK010000211.1:0-10266 GCA_964541355.1 uncultured Candidatus Obscuribacterales bacterium | reverse complement strand
GCACTACCTCGGTGGTCGAAAAAATTCGCAAACCTTGAACTGTTCTTGTCAACCAGCTTCGAAGGCAGCAGGCTGAAGGTTCGGTCGTCTCAGCTAAAGTTTCGCCTGGCGAAGCTTCATCAATTATTGATTAAGAAAAAACCGGCTTGCGACCGGTTTTAATTCCTATAATTAGAGGGTTGCGACTATTTCACCGCTCCCTGCTCTATGAGGGCGAGGCGCTTGCGTGCATCTTCGCAGTATTCTGCGTTCTTCGAAACCTGCAGGGCCTTGCTGAACTGCTCCTTAGCGTCCTCAATACGATTTTTCTTGGCCAGGATTAAGCCCATTCTGTAATAGGCTTCGCCCAGCCTGAAGTCATTCTTGGTCGCTTCAGCATAGGACTCGAGGGCCTTGTCGTAATCCTTCTGGATTTCGAAGACCGTGCCGAGGTTGTAGTGAGCGGTGGCCAGGTGTGGGTCGATTGTGACCGCTGTTTTCCAGTTCTTGATTGCGCCTTCCATGTCCTTTTGAGCGCGCAACGCGGCGCCGATGCCGTTGTACGTAATTGCATCTTTCGGATCGATAGCCAACGCTTTTCTGAATTCCGTCAGCGCTTTGGCGTAGTCGTGCTGCTGGTTGAAGATCAAACCAAGGTTGCAGTGCGCCTGACTGAGCTCAGGATTGGCGTTGAGAGCTTCGCGATAAGCTGTGATAGCCTCTTCCAGCTTGCCTGACAGATGGAATTTGACGGCGTTGTTGTAAATGTTGATCGCATCTTTGGCTACGTCGGCCGCGGTCTTCGGAGGACCTTCTTCTTCCTCTGGAGCCTGGGCTTGTTCCGGAGCGGCTGCTTCGGAGGGGGCTGGCGCCTCGGCGGATTGACCGCCACTCAGGTCGACGGCTTCGGCCTCCTGGCTGATAGCGGCTGGTTGCACCTTTTCTTGTCCGGCACCACTGTTGGAATCAAAAACAGTTGTAAGGGCAGGCTTGCGCGATTCTTGCGCGGCCGGCTTGGCATTTTGATCTACCCAATCCCAGCCGCCGTTTTCGGCGCTCTTTGTCTGGGACTGAGGTGCCTTGGTCGGCTCTACAGGCGTCTTGGTCTCCTCTACAGGAGTCGGAGCCGAGTGTTCGACCGCAGTTTCTACCTTGATTGGTTCTACCTTAGAAGGATCTGGTGAGCCGGTATCGAGACCCATCAGTCCGGGCACTTTGATCAGCTCTTTTTGAATAACCTGGTCCGGATTGGCCCCTTTCGGAACTTCGATGCGACGAGGCTCACCCCAGGATGAAGCAGCTTTGCTGTGCTCTTGCGTCCGCATCAACTCTTGCAGAGCCTGATCGTAAGTCAGGTCACCACCATCGGCGCTTGGCGTCGGCGCTCCGGCGGCGGGAATATCGCTCTGCGCGAAGGCATAGCCCGAGAATAGCGCTGCCGAGGAGATGCCAAGAAGAAGGCCGTAACTCAACACGCGGGAAGAATTTACGCGCTTCTCGATTCTCGTTGCCATAACAATGTTCTCCAGAACCGGGGCTAAACTTGAACAGACGCGCACAGTTTACTTCAGGCCAAGGGCAATTGACATGCCATTCATTTAAGTTGTTGCGCTCCTGGCGCTACTATGGCGTATGATGGTAACTGTTCAACCCGGCTCGGGCCTTGCGGGGGCAACCAGACGTGGAGCACAGAGTGATTCTTAAAACGCAGATAAGATTTTGCATATATTTGTCATCGTTATGCATTGTTTTTCTTTCTTCGAGCCCGGACGCATCGGCGAATGGATTTTTCTCCAGACTCTTCGGACGGCGCAGTGAGCCGAAGTTGGCCGAGCCTCATGTTCTGCCGACCGGTGCTCGAGCCACACCGCCAGGTGAAAACAGCTATTTCGCCGTTCGTGAGGACGGTCAGAAATACTTGCTCAATGTCGATTCTACGGTCAATCTCACGACTGCAATCAATCGCTTCTATTACGATTTGAAGTGGCGCGGCGAGGTCTGGTCGCCGTTCGATCAGCAGACCTTGATCGAGCGTCAAACCAGACTGATGAGCACCTGGAAGGAGTACGACGAGTTCAGCGAAATCAGAAAACTTAACATCATCCACAAATTTTTCGAGCGCGCTTCCGGTTTCGGACCATAATCTGTACAACCAGATTTTTTTTGGATAAACCAGGAGGAATGCCTGTGAGGCTGGATCATGTTGCTGTTGCGGTTGAAAGTCTGGAAGAGTCTTTGCGATTCTACAAAGAGACTCTCGGTCTCGAATGCATAAGTGTGGAAACCGTCGAAGAGCAAGGCGTTCGAGTGGCGAAATTGGAGGTTGGCAATACTCATATCGAGCTTCTGGAGCCGCTTGGCCCGGACACTCCAGTTGGTAAATTTATTCAAAAACGCGGCTCCGGTCTTCACCACATCTGTGTAGGGGTCGATGATATCGCCTCTGAGCTCGATAGGCTCAAGCACAATTGCGTCAAGCTCATTGATGAGCAGCCGAAGATTGGCGCAGACGGAGCATCGATTGCCTTCGTGCATCCGAAAAGCACAGGCGGAGTGCTTCTTGAATTATCGCAGCCGTTGAAAACCTGAGTAATACGCTCGTCAATGTTTACAAGATTTTGTAGATTTCAGCACGTTGGGCTGAATTGCTGGTAGCTTATTGGGATTGAACATCCGACCTTCGTGGAGGCGTACACATCATGCCAGTGATGACAGAGTTGTCTAGTATTGAAAAAGCCCTGGGCGACAAGGGTTCTTATTATCTCCAGCACAAGTGCAAAGTCGATAAAGAGCAACTGCACCTGCCTGGACCGGATTTCGTAGACAGAGTATGGGCCCAGTCTGATCGAAATCCTCAAGTTCTGCGTAATCTCAACAGCCTGTACAATCACGGCAGACTGGCCGGTACCGGTTATTTCTCCATCCTCCCTGTAGACCAGGGTATCGAGCATTCAGGCGGCGCCTCGTTCGCGAAAAATCCAATCTACTTCGATGGCGAGAACATAGTTAAGTTGGCGATAGAAGGTGGTTGCAACGCGGTTGCCACCACATTCGGTGTGTTGGGCAGCGTCTCCCGCAAGTATGCACACAAGATTCCTTTTATTGTAAAACTGAATCACAACGAGTTCCTCTCCTACCCGAACAAATACGACCAGATCTTATTCGGCTCCGTCGAGCAAGCTTGGAATCTTGGAGCTGCAGCGGTTGGAGCAACAATCTACTTCGGTTCACCTGAGTCGGATAGACAGATTCAAGAGATCGCGGCGGCAATTGAGGAAGCTCATCAACTGGGAATGGCTACTGTTCTCTGGTGCTACTTGCGCAATTCGGCATTCAATAAGGATGGCACGGACTACCACGTGTCGGCTGACCTGACCGGCCAGGCCAACCATCTTGGCGTAACCATTCAAGCCGACATCATCAAGCAGAAGCTGCCTGAGAACAATGGCGGATACAACGCGATCAAGTTCGGCAAAACGGATTCCCGCGTGTATTCCGAGTTGAGCAGCGATCATCCAATCGATCTGACGCGCTACCAGGTAGTTAACTGCTATATGGGGCGCGCCGGTCTGATCAACTCGGGTGGAGCCTCGGGCGCCAACGATTTGGAAGATGCGATCCGCACCGCTGTCGTCAACAAGAGAGCGGCCGGTTCCGGTTTGATCTCCGGACGCAAGGCATTCCAGAAGCCGATGAAAGACGGCATCAAGCTTTTGAACGCGATTCAAGATGTTTATCTCTGCAAAGAAGTCACCATCGCTTAGCGTTTCACAACCGTGATTAAAGAGGCGATCCTTTAAGGATCGCCTCTTTTGATTAGTTGCTTGTTTTACCCCATAAAAAAGCCTCCCGCGAGGGAGGCTTCTATAGAATGTCTTGGCGACTATCCTTTTTTGATTACTTTGACCGAAGTATCATGTGATTCCACCTGCACCTGAGGAGCTTCGGCGGTGACTTCAGCCGTTCCCCAGGCTTCCACCACGCATTCGCCTCTGGCTACCACTTTGCAGTTATCGTAAGCTTTTACATGGACATGACCGTCGACTTCAATGGTAGTGTTGCCCAGGGCCATAACAATGCAGTTGCCTTTGGCTTTCACCTTCACCTTGTCGCGGACGAATAATGTGCAGTTGCCATCCGCGGTGACCGTCACATCATCCTGAGCGTTGACGTTGGCATTACCGTGAGCGTCGACTTTGACCTGCTGGTTGGAAAGCACATTGGAGCTGCCGTTAGCCTCTACGTTGGCTGAATTGGTAGCGATAATCCGGGTTGTGTCGAAGGCGCGAATCTTCGTATCCGCCTTTGCCCAGACGGTTGTCTGCCCGTATGCTTCGACCTGACACGTGTCGTGCGCCCAGATCTTAGCTTGATCGTAAGCTTTGAGTTTGCAACCATCATAGATGTTGAGGTTGGCGGTCTCTTGTGCAATGGCGTCGCCGCCACGTTGGTGATTGTTACCGCGCAGATAGAGACCGACTCTGTCTTGGGCCTGTACCGCTGCCAGAGCGGATGAAGCCACCATTATGGCGGCAATAAGTACTTTAAATCTCATGAGTAAGTTCCTTTTCGGGACAACTGTAGTAGAGAGGGACGGTTGATAGTATGGAGATTCCATACCCGGTGCTCGAGACGTCTAACTAACTTTATCACTGCCTGGTCGGTATTGCTGAATTTGGCTGGTTTCTGCACCGTTGTCGGACGCAATTATTCGACGCAGAACGGGCTTAGCTATTTTCAGAGATCAGCTGTTCTCTAAGAAGTCTCGCTCTTCTGTAGTCGTCCCACGCGCACTCGCTCTCTGAGGGTACTAACGAAATAAGAATCTGTTTCCAAAGAGACAAAACCTTCTTCGAGAGACTGGCCATAACGCACCTCGACAATCTGTATGTATGTGTATCCGGTAACTGTTTCTTACCCAGCAAATTTCGATAGCCGCGCTTGACAGCTCGGTTTCATCCAAAAAAAATTTCCTAGCAGACCAGCTTGCTGAGAAACCCTTTCTTGCGGGCTTGTTTAAACATCTGCGCGAAGAAAATGGCGGCGAGTGTCATATAACCCACATTGAGAATGGCTGCTTCAGTCAGATGTTTGGTTGGAAAACTGTTTTGCTGCAAAACTTCTCGCATCCCTTCGAAGACATGCGCGGCTGGAATGAAATTGGCTACGGGCTGAAGGAAGTTTGGCAAGGTCGACACGGGATAGAAAACCGCTGATAACGGTTGGACGAGGAAAGGGATGGCCCAGGCCAGAGCCTCGGCCTGGTTGCCGAAACGCAGTATCAGTCCGGTCGTCAGCAAGCCCAGCCACCAGCCCATGACAAGAAGGTTGAGAAAGAGTGGAATAAGGGCCCATCCAATGTTGGAAAGATTGAAAGAGTAAATACTGGCCGCTGCCAGTGCCATCACTGCTAATACCGCTAGCGCCTGGACAAGACCGACGATGTAGGTAGCGAAGACGAACTCGATCGCTCTTACGGGCGCTGCGAAAATGTTCAATAGATTTCTGGACCAGATGTCTTCCAGGAAAGAGACGGTGATGCCTTGCTGAGCTCTGTACAAAACGTTGAAAAGGATGATGGCACCAATCAGGAATGTCACCATTTGAGGCATGCCGTTTTGCCTCGTTAAAAGGTAGGATGACACCCAACCCCAAACCATAAGATCCATAATCGGCCAGAACACAATATCAAGAATTCGGAAGCTGTTCCTCGAATAGATGTAGATGTATCTCTTGCAGAGAGCTGCTACACACTGCCAATTCATGAGCTTCCTCCGGCTGCTTGTCCTTCCGCCTCTTGCATTGCGGTTATTTCACCATCACGAGCAATCTTGATGAAGAGCTCCTCTAGAGAGTCTTTGGCGAACTGCTCGAGCACCTCACCTGTCTTTCCATCGGCAATGATCTTGCCGCCCGCGACGAATAGGATGCGGTCGCACAGCTCTTCGACGTCGCGCATGTTATGAGAAGTGTAGATGATGGTCGTCTTGTTATTGCGGCGGTATTGAGCGAGCAGTGTTCTGACTTTGTCGGCGATATCGGGATCGAGGCTGGCTGTCGGCTCATCGAGAAACAAGATTTCGGGATCGTTGAGTAGGGCCTTGCAAAGATTCACCCTCGTCGACTCGCCTGAGGAGAGACGCCCAGTCATTCGATCTTTCAAGTGACTGACGGAAAACATCTCGAGCAGCGAATCAATTTTCGCACGTTTGTTTTTTATGCCATACAGACCGGCGAAGATGTCCAGGTTCTCCCAGACTTTGAGGTTGTAGGGCAGAGCGATATAGGCCGATGAGAAGTTGGCCCGTTTTAAAATCGAGATACGATCTTTCTCTGGATCCATATCGAAGATCCTGATGGAGCCAGCACTGGGGCTCAGAAGACCGAGCAACATCTGAATCAATGTCGTCTTGCCGGCACCATTGGCGCCGAGCAAACCGATGATTTCGCCCGGTCGAACCGAGAATGTAACTTGAGAGATTGCGGTGAACTTGCCGAAAGTTTTTTCGACTTTGTCGACGTTAACAACGGTTGCTTCGGGATTCATGGTCAACTTTCGATATGTGTTTATATACGATACACCAGTTCGTCGTGGAGGCGCAGTCTGGGGAAGCTTATGCTTTGGTCAGACTCGGTTTGTGTATTGCGAGATATAAGATGCAGTCGCGATAATCAATAATCTTTGAGTTCTGATCTCTAGATCTTGTTTTAAAACGTAAGAATAGCCAACCATGATCCAGTAACTCAATTCACCTCAGCTTCTCAGAGAAAACACTTAGTCACAGCTCATTTCCAGTTTTTGATCTTGCTTCCTGGAGGCGCGGGCGACAACAGCCTTGACGTGCCTCCGTTTTCCAACCAATTCTCTTGAACAGGAGAGTCTCATGAACCCTCACGGACGCGCACCCCTTATCCTCCTGGTTGGGGCGGTGCTCCTGACTTTGTTTTTGTGGAACATCCCCTTCATCGGCTTCGTGCTTGCGCCGCTCGATCGCTTCGTCACCACGCTGCACGAGCTCGGGCATGCCGTCGCCACCGTTTGCACCGGCGGTAGTGTCACCGGTCTGACCATCGTGCCCGACGAGCACGGGCATGGCGGGCTGACCATGACTCGGGGCGGCATCGAGTTCATCACCATCCAGGCCGGCTACCTCGGAACTGCTATTTTCGGCTGCATCTTTATAGCGGTCGGGAGCCGCCGGGAGCGATGCAAAGCGCTGCTCGTCGGGCTGGGCGTAGTGTTCGCGCTTGCGACGCTGTTCTTCATGACCCGAGCGATCGGGCATGACACCTGGCAGGGGATCTGGAGCGTGTTTTGGGGAGCGCTGCTATCCGTCGGTCTGATCTTTGCCGGTCGGAAGCTCAATCCGATTCCGGCTCAGATGGTGGTGGCATTCCTCTCGGCAGTTACGGCGCTCAATGCCGTCACCGACGTCTTCCACCTCATCCTCAGCACGATCGGGCTCGCTCCAGCCGGTACGTTCACCGATGCCACCTTGATGGCGCAACTGACTCACATCCCGGCAGTGCTATGGAGCTTGTTCTGGGGCGGCGCTGCGTGCGCCATGTTGTATTACACGGTGCGCTGGACCTACCTCAGCGAGCCCGCGCAAGAATGACCTATCGGTCGTCCGAGAGCGCTCGCGCAAACAGAAGTGGCTCTCGGACGTGTCAACTCGAAACCCCTAACGGAAAGGCAGTCTATGCGCTTGACCCTTCTGCTTTTCGCCTGCCTCGCGTGCGGCTGGGTCCCAGCCGCCGCCTTTGCTCAGCAGAGGAGCCAGGCAACAGCGGATCCGTACGGCTACGGCTACTCGCGATACCCGCGCTTCCCCTTCGTGGACCCGCCTCGTCGAGGCGTGGGCAGCGCGCGCGAAGCCTACGTCACCATTCTGGTGGATGTTCCGGTATACGAGTCCTTCTTCGACAGAAGCTCTGGTCGCTGGACTCAGCGGATCGCAGGTTACCGCCAGGTGAAGAAGACAATTCGACTGGAATGGAGCCGTAAGCATGGTAGTTACGGTTACTACAACGATTGCGATCAGTTCGTGCCGGTCGAAGGCAGATGACGGCTGACTCGCCTCAGATGTGACATTGCCCGCTCAGAATCATCGTGTGTGGAGCTCGATGCAAGCGGGAGGTTCTCACGAAGGAAAAGACACCAGTGAGTGCTACAGACATGGCGAAGACCATCTTCGCCGCAGTTGATGTTCGCGTCGGTGCAGGTGTGGCGTTCGCGCTGCTCCTCATCGCAATCGCCGCTCTTGTTCTGGCGAAGCGGCGTTCGTCCAGCAATTCGTTGGTCTCGGCTCCGGACGGTTCTTCGTCCGCAGGTGAGCCCTCGACGTTAATCGAAGGCCCTGAGGATTCGTCCGTGGGCAACACCGGGCCGCTGCTCACCCTGACGGCGTTCGGTAAGACAGATATCGGCGGCCGCGAGAACAACGAGGACGTGTTCCTCGTCAAGGACGAAATGTTCGTGGTCGCCGACGGCATGGGAGGTTACGCCAGGGGTGAAGAGGCTTCGCGCACGGTCAAGGAGGAGTTTGACAAGCTGTCGCCGACCGTCGGCAAGTCCTGGTTCGCGCAGGCGGTGAAGGCGGCCAACGACCGAATGCGCCAGATGAAGCTCGCGGTCAAAGAACGCGAGAAGTTTGGAACGACGGTTGTCGCCGGCCGCCGACGACACAACGCGATGCAGTATCGCTGGTCCGGTGACAGCCTGCTCTTCCGCCTGCGAGGCGGAGAGTTGACCCAGTTGACCGAGGAACATACCGTGCCTGTTGTCCTGGCGAAGCGGGGCACGATTCCCTGGTCAGACGTGCCCCACCACCCGTGGAGGAATGTGCTGAGCCGGTACATCGGCGGAACCTCCAGTCCTCCTGAGTGGGAGGAAGGCTGTTTCGAGATGCAGGCCGGCGACGTCTACCTCTTCTGTTCCGACGGCATGACCGGCTACACCGAGCTCGCGAAGATCAAGGCGATTCTCGAGAGCGGTAAGTCGGCGGAAGACATGGCCAACGACCTGATCGCGCTGGCTCTGGCTGACAAAACCAGGGACAACGCTACCGTGATCGTGGTTGTCGTGTCGTAACAAATTCCTACAGGAGCGGCCACCACATGTGGTGCGCCGCGCCTTCCTGTCAGGAATGAAGAAGCGCCAGGCTGTAGCGCTTCTTCATTTGCCTGTTGATCTATTAAGGGATGTAGTATGTGCAAAATTCCAGTTGGCACGCGTCATGGCACCGCGTCTACAATACTGCGCTTGACGGTTACGAGATCAGGCAGTCGCGAGATGTTCGTGTGCATGAGGTCCGCCTCGGCCGAAAACCGCTGGGACATTGGCGATTGTTGCGGTGTTGCTTGTGGTGTGTTTGATAACAAGTGCTTGAGTTCGGAGGTTGCGGGTCAAGACAGATAAGCCGGTTGTTGCAGGAACGGGCTCAATATCATAAGAGTTGCCCAGGCTAGTCAAGCGCTTTGCCTTACATCTTGAGGCTGACATTCGTTCTAAAACCCAAGTAAGCTAGTTCGATATCAGTGGAAAAATGGCATTCGATTCGGTTTAGATATACGCCTACACTGCTTTTCATTTGGGAAGGTTCCTTCAGTCGTTAATTTCCCCGATCTTTTTTCCTGTCTTGGCGAGTCCCGATGGTCTCGCGGCGGCTGACGGTACTGGATTCGGTGCAGGTGGATGGTAGTGTAGATAGGGGCAACAACCATGAAGAAGTTTCTGATCGCTGGTCTGTTCGTTCTTGGTCTCGGCGCGGTGGCGCTGACTTTCGCGATTGACACGAAGGCGCAGACCTCGCCGGCTCCGGTTCAAGCAACGCAGACTCCGGTTCCGACAGCGAAAACTCCGGCTCCGGCAGCTACGAAGGTGCCCAACCGGACCTTGACAGTGAATGACGACGGAAAGACCATCTCGGTCACGGTCGGCGACACCATCGCCATCAAGCTCGACAGCAACCCCTCGACCGGCTACGGCTGGCAGGTGACCGGCATTTCGACCGCCTCCGCGGTCCAGAACGGCAAGATCGAGTTCGAATCGCCGCCGCCGCCGAAGGACGGGAGGATCCGGGTCGGTCAGGGCGGCACTGCCGTGATCACGTTTGACGCCGTCTCCGCCGGTAAGAGCACGATCTCTCTGGAGTACCGTCGCCCGTGGGAAAAGGGCAAGGCGCCAGCCAGGACGTTCACGATCACGCTGGACGTGAAGTAACAGCCCCGGTTTATCGCTTATTCTCCAAGGGCGATTGAAGCGGTTCTTCACCGGCAGGCACT
>CAZISK010000210.1:0-10272 GCA_964541355.1 uncultured Candidatus Obscuribacterales bacterium | reverse complement strand
GTCTCTGACGACTGTCACCACAATAGCAATTTGTTTGACCGTGGTATTGTTGGTCCACATTGCCACCATCTCGTTGGGGCAATGTTTCAGAAGGCTCGAAGATACAGGGCTCTCGCAGCAGCGACTTTCTATTCTCACGGTGCTGGACCAGATCAAGTATTACTTGATCAAGATGGAAGGGGCGGAAACGGCCTTTGTCTATTCCGGACAACAGCGCTACCTGGATCAGTATCTCAGTGACAATAAACTGATCGAAAGGCAGGTAATGGAGCTTGATATGAGGCTCCACGGAAAACACCGAATGTTCTCCGACGAAATCAAAGAGTACATCAGGGTGCGCAGAGAGTGCGCCGAAGAGGTTATAGCGCTACGTCAGAGATTGGGAATGGAGGCTGCCTCGGCTCATGCGGACAAGCTTGGCGAAGCGATTGTCACCAAACACCTCGAAGTGATGGTCGATGAGCTCGGTAATCGTGCCGATACGGAGTTCCAGCGGCGAGGCCGCGAGCTCGATCGGGGCAGTATGCAAACCGTCGCCGGTATCACTCTGCTCATGGCACTGGCGCTGGTCATTCTGGTCGTTGTAATCGCGGTTGTTAACAAGTACGTCAACGAGCGTCAACGCGCCGAGCTCTCCTTGCGAAATGCGGAGCGCCGATTCCGCGCCGTATTCAATCAGACATTCCAGTTCAGCGGGCTGCTCTCACCCGACGGCATCGTGCTCGAGGCCAATCAATCGGCTGTCGACTTTGCCGGAGGTGACGTCCAGGCTGTCAAAGACAAGCCTTTCTGGGACACCTCCTGGTGGTCATACTCCAAGCAGGTGCAGGAGCAATTGAAATTGGCGATCGAGCGCGCCGCCGTAGGGGAGATGGTGCGCTTCGAGTCGGCGGTTGATGGACCTGAAGGTCGGGCTACCGTGGACTTTTCGGTTAAGCCGGTCAAGGAGGATGACGGCAAGGTCGTTTTCTTGATTGCCGAGGCGAGAGATATTACGGAGCGCGTACGAGCGGAAGAGGCTCTTGCCGAACGAGAAGCGCGCATGCGCGCTATCGTAGACACCGCCCCGGACGGCATCATCACAGTCAATTCCGACGGCACTCTCGAATCTACCAACGGAGCTCTGGAGCGACTGCTGGGGTACAAAACCGGCGAGATTCTTGGCCAGGACGTGAATACCGTGCTTCCACAGCTCCTGTCAGGCAATGGAGATGCAATCAGTCCGTTGAGAACCGGCGAGAGAAGAATTTTTGGGGTGGGCAGGGAGTTTCACGGCATCACGAAGGATGGTGAGAAGGTTCCGGTGGAAGTTTCTCTCAGCGTAATCAAGCTCGGGAATCAACAGATTTTGACTGGTATCGTCCGTGATATTACCGAAAGAAAAGAGGCGGAGCAGCGAGTCAAAGACTTCTATTCTACTGTATCTCATGAGCTGCGCACACCGTTAACTGCGATTCGCACCGCCCTTGGCATCTTGGAAAACTCCTTCATGGGTGAGTTGGTCGAACAGGCGCGACCCGTGGTCCTGGTGGCTAGCAAAGAGACGGACCGGCTGATTCGCCTGATCAATGACATTCTCGATATTCGGAAGATCGAAGCCGGTAAGCTCGACCTGAAGCTGAAGAAGCTTGATCCAAAAACGATCGTAACTCTTGCTGTTGAAGGTTTGGGAACCCTGGTTGATGAAGCCGGCGTGACGGTAGAGCAGGAAATCGACAATACCCGCCGTGTATTAGCTGATGAAGACAGACTTCAGCAGGTGCTTACCAACCTGCTCTCCAATGCGATCAAGTGGTCGCCGAAAGGTGGAAAGGTCAAAATCTCAACGCGCGAAATCGATCAAAACTGCCGATTCGAAGTTTCCGATGAAGGTCCTGGGATCCCAGATGAAGAGGTGGATAAGTTGTTCGGAAGATTCCAACAGGTTTCATCCAGAGACGACCGCTCACGGGGCGGCACTGGACTGGGTCTGGCAATTGCAAAAGCGATCGTGGAGCAGCACGGAGGAGAAATTGGCGTGCACATGAGACCGGAACAGAAGGGATCGATATTTTGGTTCGAGCTGCCGCTCGAATTGAAGATCGTGGTGGGAGCCGAATAGAGCAATCGTGCCGATTCGAACTCAGGAAGCGAGAATCAGAAATAGCACCGCGGTTCCGTTAATGAGAAGGTGACTGATTAAACCTGGCACGATGCTGCCGGTTTTCTCCACCAGATAGGCATTAACGTAACCGAATACAATTTTGTATATCAACCACCATGGCGTGAATTCATTGTGCACCAGTGCGAAAAGGAGAGCGGTAAAAATCATGGTTGGCTGCGGGTCCCAGTGCCTTCGAAGAGCCGGGTACAGTATGCCTCGAAAGATAATCTCTTCCGTCAATGGAGCCAGAATTGCATAGCCAAGATACCAGATTACAATTGCCGAGACCGAGCCGGAGGTGGCTAACAGTCCCAGCCCCACTGTCGTCGCCTTGTCTCCAGGATAGTGGAACCACATAGACAACAGCATGCATACGGAAGCCAGGCTCCAACAGAAGCCGAACGCCATAGCTCCCATGTGGGCGAATGCGGCGAAACTATACTGATCGGTTTTCAGCTTCAATCTGACGAAGTCTACAAAAGACCGGGCTTTTCCGACAATCAGGTAGCTCGATAGTATGATCGGCAGTGTAGTGACGATCTGATTGGCGAGCTCCAATACTGCGATTTTCTCCGGTTGGAAATGGGCAATCAAGGTGCTGCCGCCGAGCACCAATAGAGGTGGGCACTGAATGTACAGGGCGACCATCGCTACATTCGACAATGCGAAAGATAGAAAACAGACGATCGGTGGTCTTATCCATCCCCAGGCAAAGCCGGAAGCGACGGGCATCGTATTCGGTGGCAAAGCCCAGAGTGGTCTGGCTCGAGTCAATGACCACGCGAGCATCATCATGCTCGCCACGGTGCCAATCACGATCGAAGATAAAAGTCGAAGCGTCTTTTCTCTTTCCGTGACGCTATAGCCCAGTGTCTTATCGTCTCGAAGCACGTCGCGTATCGACTTTCTCTCTATCTCCAGGATGAGGTACGATTGAAAATAGTCCTGCGGAAGATTGTTCTTAGCAGATGTTAGCAATTGCTCCTTGCTGTCTGCCGGTGGAGCGCCGCCTTCCTTTGCAAGTTGAGCCAAAGGTAGCAGTTCGGCTGCCAGTCTTGCTCTCTCTCGATTGTTCGAACCGGCGGAACTGGCAAGGGTAGTTAGCGAGTCTAGAAATCTAGCTGAATCTTGCCCCTGTAATTTTGCCACAATCAGTCTGTCCAACAGCAGCACTGGATCGTTCGGATCCTGCTTCAGATACCGTTGGGTATGGCGCTCGACTTCTTTTAGAAGAGTGGAGCGCAGCGCCGACATGATATCGCTCATGATACCAGAGCTTTTTTCGATCTCCGTGCTGAGAACATCGCTGACAATCAGATCTGGTGCTACGCCTGTGCCCATGAAATTCGGAGTGGTGACATAGGTAGCTAATTGCTCGCCGTCATCCGAACGACATACCACTCTTTTTATTCGCAATTCTCGCAGTGCGAAATCGATTCGGGCAACATTCTCGATTACCTTCTCGACCATCGACGCCCGGCATGCGATCTCAAGCTCTGGCCGAGGCTTCGTGTCATATGAAATTGATTTTGGATCGATGTCCAGTTCGGTTGCAAGAGTCTTGATCAGCAGATTTCTTCCTTTCTCAAGACCCTGGGTTTTGGCTACTTTGGCGAGCTTGACCCTTTCACCTCCGGCTATCTTAGGGACTTCTATCACCGTGACATACACAGACCAGACGACCAGGGTGACTGTCAGCCCCCAGGATAGAAATTTGTGCAGTTTTTCAGCTTTGATCATAGTAAGTAGTTGATCGACTTGTGAAATTTAAACATTCCTGCTGTTCTCAAGTAAGAGGGCTTTTCCTGGATCGCTGCCCAGGCTGGTAGCCAAGGTTTAGGCACTATTGCGCGCTAATGGCTTGGGATGCCGATTTTGCTGTCAATCAGAGTTGACAAGATATTTTGATATTGGAAAACGCTGATACTGAGCGGGTGGGAGGAATACGGTTGTAACAACGGGGCGAATTTCCTAATATGTTGGGCACAGCTCCATAATTCAATACCCCTTCAGTCCCCATCGCGCGCGGCACGCGAGTTAGAAATTGAGGCCGATGCAACATGACGTTTTTCGATACTGCTCCCAGTGATAGCAAGACTCCACCGCCGCCTGCGTCGGACGATGCCAATAAGACCAAAAAAATTGTAGACGAGCTCAGCGAGCTCTTCGGACCGATTAAGCCAGATGCTGGGAAGAAGCCGGATACCACGAAGAAGCCGGATACCACGAAGAAGTCGGAAGATCCTCCCGCGCCTGGAGCTACGACATCTCCTCGTGGAAAGACTGCCACTCCGTTTCCAACCAGACCAAGCACTTTTCCGACCGTACCTGGTGGATCGTCATTTCCGGAAAGACCTGGTTCGCAGTTCCCGGACAGACCCAGCACTTTTCCTTCCCGAATGACGCCTGCCAAGCCTGGCCAGCCTGCCAAGCCTGGCGAGCCTGGACCACCGGGCTCTACGTTCGACCCGCCCGCTGCCAAACCGGGCGACCCGCCAGCTCCAGGGTCTACCGCCAAACCGGGCGACCCGCCAGCTCCAGGGTCTACAACCAAACCAGGCGAGAAGCCAAAAGTCACACCGAAGGATAATCCTTTTACTCCGACGCTCACGCCGGACATGTTCAAGCAACCGCCGAAGACGAGAGACGTGCCGGTGGCACCGCCGCCAACTGGACGAGCTCGGTTAGGTGGAGCGGTCGAGCCGAAGGGCGGTAATCCTGTGACGCCTGCGCCTAAAGACGCCGGACCATCAGTTTATAAGCCGCCTGAAGCGCCTCCGCCCGCGAAGACGGAAGAGAAGTCGCCGCCGCCTAAGGCTGATACTCCAGCGCCAGCGAAGGCAGACACGCCGGTGCCGCCTAAGGCAGACACGCCGGCACCGCCGCCAAAGGCAGACACGCCCACTAAGGATGATGCGCCGAAGCCGATAGTTCTCCCGTCCGGGTCAAGAACGAATACACCGAAACTTTCCTCCGGAGCGTTTGGTGGTAAACCTCTAACGCCTGAAAAAGCGGCATCACCATTGTTTCCGGTGAAACCACCGGACACATCCACTCCAGCCAAGCCGCCTGAGGCGCCGAAGCCCAAGGATCCGCCGCCTGCCGCGCCGAAGGATACCACTCCGGTTAAACCGAATACACCTCTCACTAGGGCTGAACTCGAGGCCCAGAAGAAAGACGGCGGTGTGAAAGTAGTTGATAAAACGCCTGGAGCCGAGGCACCGAAGTATCCTGGCGTGCCTCATGATCAAGATAAGTGGATCATGAAGAAGCTTTTAAAGCCGCACAAGGTTGCAAGCGCACTCTTTGATCTGTATTTGGAGACCTCCACCGACAGAAGCGAAGAGAACAAGGTTCCAGAATCGATTCGCATTGCCGAGTTGCATAAAGGCGTAAAGGATCGGGTGGCCTCGATTGAGCTGCTCGGAGACAGTGAGATGTTCCAACCCGATATGCATGGACTGGTTATTCACCCCACCGGCCAAAAGCACCCAGGTAACTGCTATGCGGTGCTGCGGGATGACAAAGGCATTCCGGTCAACATCATTGAATACACGACCAAGACTGGCAAGCCGCAATACCTTCAGCAGTGGATATTCGATCGTTCTGAAGATAAGGACACGGGTGGTCAGAAAACATCGATCACCTATTTTCGAGAGGAGAAGAGCACTGCCGTAGGGCGTCCGAAAGAGCAGAACGGCGTTATGGCAGATGCGTACATGGGTAAAACGGAGTATCTTACCACCAGAACTGGTGGCATATACCGAGCCGTCCATTACAACAATCTCGATAAACCAACTGTTCAGATCGACTATGATGGCGGTCCGACGATGTATTTACGCGATGCCAATAGCGGGCAGTTGAGAAAGACTACCTACTCCGCCGCACAAACGAGCAAGCTCTATTTCTCTAGCATCTATGTGAAGTAGCCCTTAGCGGAAAGCGTTCAGCAAAGCCTATCGTGACAGTGCAAACGCGCCATTGACGAGTGTTGGAGAAGTTCTCTGCTCCCGCGTTCCTAATCCTCATCGAATGCATGCGCTCAGCGCAAATACTTAGCGACTTCCGGCCTGGTAACGACGAAGTCATCGACTGCATCGAAGAACTTCACGCCGCCCGCGGCGTTCATGTGAGCCGCATCCTGGAAGTCTTTGTAGGTGTCGTATCGTTGATTCAGCCCGGGCTCCAGGAGCGGGATGTCGACCTTCCGGCAGGTCTTCTCGAGTGCGTCATGATACTTTCGTTGCGCGGCTGCCGGCAGCAGGTTGATGTTCTCTAACGGCAACGGGGTGTTGATTACTACCACTCCGATATCGTTCTTCCGTGCCAGATTCAATAGCTTGTGGAAGTAATCGGTCTGTGTAGCCAGCTGTGCGTCGTTGAACGGAAGGTACATCTGCCCGTATTCTTTCAGTTGGTTGAGCTTGTTCGGCGGCTTTTCATAAACAGGAATATTTTTGGGATCGAGAAATGCGGCCCGTTGTTTGCTCAAGTTAGTGTCGGTGCTTTGCGCATCAGGCTTTTGCAGCGCGGAGAACAGGTCGACAGGATGGTTCAGTTTTTGGGCGGTCAGTCCGACGAAGAAATGACGGTAGTCCTCACGCTGGGCGTAATAGTCGAATGCTCGTCTGAGAGCGACGTCGACTATCGACTGCCACTTCGCGCTTTTCTCGACCAGTTCCGAAATTGACATCCAGTCTCCCAGGACCGTGTGGGTTGGGGTCTTTCCAATTTCGGTCCGTTCGTTGTCCAGGAAGTCTCTCGGTGCGACGCAGAGCAGGATCAGTTTTGGTTTCTTCCCGGAGGCGAGATACTTTTTCAAAATTAGATATTGATCTGACATCATACCGCCGGCGATACCGGTATTAATCGCCGTAATCGGGTGGTTGAAGGCTTGTGAGAGGCTGTGCGCGAGGTATTTTACCTTGCTGTATGAGTAGATGACGTTCCTCTCGTACCAGAAGTCCCATCGTGCGCGAACTCGGTCGAGTCGATCGTCGGCTCTGATCGCCGGGTACAAACAGACGGATGAGCCCATGAACAGGACGTCCGGGTTGTCACGTGAGGAGATGATTTTCGGTAGTTTCGAGACAAGTACGTTTTGCCGGGCGCCGGTCAGTCCGGTCCAATAAAGCTTGTCCAGAGGATCGATAGCAACGATGAGCGCATTGATGCCGATGATGAGAAGCGCTGCCAGGACGGTGGTGCTCGACAACAACGAGGCTATTGGCGGTCGCGGCTTTGTGTGTTCGCCGGAATGATCCGCCGAAGTCGATTGTTTCTCAGGTGTTGCTGTTGCTACCATATCTGGTGCACCCCGACAGGGTGTCAATTTCCAAATTTCATTCTCGTTTCGACCCTTGGCTTATTGTATAGAGTGGTTGCGATAAGAGCATTGGTTGTCATTAATGCAATCAATCTCGGAGTGAAGAGGTGCTAGGAGCCACCCTCCGGGCGATTCTAGATTGTTTAGAATTGTTTCACCTGGAGCCCGGCGCTATCTTTGCCCGCTCTTCGCCCGCTTTGTTTTCTTCCGTTTGATTTTCTTGTCCTGGGCAGGAGGTGGGCTCGACACCTGGATGTTTGTGGGGATGGCTGGCGGGGGCGGTGCAGGTGCTACCGGCGGTGGCATCTCGTCTATTTCATCTGCATCCTCTTCCACGTGAAAGATTCTATCGTGATTGAGCGCGAAATAAACAACAAGAGTAAAGCATAATGCAAAAGACAGAGCCGCCAGGCGAATCAGCTGTCTCTGTGATTGTCTGTAGTCTTCCTGGTGACTTCTGAGCGCATGCTCTCCAGTAGTTTTGCTCTGGTTCTGGTAATCTGTTCCAGCCGGCAGGCTGGGATTGCTGGAATTGCCGGGATGGTCCTCGTCGTATGAAGCCAGTTTCCCTGAGGACAGACTGGACTGCATCGAACTCGTGCGATTGATGTTGCGTACTTGATCGAGCTCGTGGAGGGACAGCGCATAATTGACTTCCGAAGGTGTGCCGCAGTCGATTTCTTGCAGCAGGTCTTCCGGCATGCTTGTCACCGGCAGATTGTCCTGAACGGCTTCATACCAGTATTCGAACGCGGCTTTGAATTGACCTGCCGTCTGCCAGCGTTTTGCCGGATCAGTCGCCAGCGCTTTCTGCACGATTTGGTTCAAGAGCTCGATATGACTGATTTGCGGTACTGAATCGCACATCGATTCTGGTACCATAGTTGGTGTGCAGTGTTGAATCATTATGTCGCGAACAGATCCCTTGTAGTAGGGTGGTTTGCCGGTGATCATTTCATATGCCACCACCCCCAGTGAGTAGAGATCCGAGCGTGATGTCAAAGTCTTTCCGGAACACTGTTCTGGGCTCATGTACATTGGTGATCCAATCGCTTTTCCGGAGAATGTAATTCGATGTTCGCCTTCCATTCTTGCGATGCCGAAGTCCAAGATCTTCACGACTACAGCGTCGTCCTCATCTTCTTTGACAAGAACAACATTGCTCGTCTTCAGATCTCGATGGATAACTCCGTTAGCGTGAGCGTATGCCAGTGCATCCAGCGACTGGATCATGATTGCGGCAATGTGGTCGATCCCGTCGATCCTTTTGATAGACCTGATAATGTCCAAAAGGTTTAATCCCTTTATTCGCTCCATTACCAGGAAAAATTGACCGGAGTTGGTGGCGATGAACTCCATGTACTGAACGATGTTCTTGTGGGTCAATCGAGAGTGGCTGCGGATCTCGCGCCCGAATCTCATAATGTCTTCGGCCGAGTTGACTTTGATCTTCTTCATCGCGACAAGGCGATCGGAGGCCAGGTGGTGGGCCAGATAAACCACCGCCATTCCACCACGTCCCAGCACCTCTAGAATTTCATAACTACCCTCGATGACGGTACCGAGCAGCGGATCGTCAACCTCCTGATTCTCCTCGGGTTCGTATGACCCGTCGTCGGGTGCACCCTGAGTGGCAAGCATCGGGGAGGTAAATATTCTAGGCGTGATGGTCAGCTCTTTTGTTAACAGCGCGGACCATGAGCTACTGTAGTTGCCGCTCGTGCGTCTACCGCTTGCGGTCGTTCTGCCGAACTCCCCCTGTAATTGCGGCCTGGTCTGCTCCGCTTGCGGCGGGGGGTGGCGATCTTCAATGTCTTCGTCGGAAATGGACATGAATTGTGCTCAAGCGACCGGTGATTCTCGCTCTATTTGCACAAAATCACCGGATTCGAAACCCGTGGACACTTATTTGTTTAAGGCTTGCCTCTCCCCGAAGTAAACCACGTTGCCGGCTCGAGTAGTTGCCCTGCGCTGGTAGCGCAGGTGGTGCGCTTCAAACTACTTCTTCCAGCGCTTTGATCCGTCCAGAACGGGCTGCTTGCACGAGCAGAACGTGATCGCGTTCTACCTGATCGGCATATTCGAGCGCGAAATCGGATACCGCTTCGTCAAATTCGCTGTTGGTTCCTAGATATCCCGAGATCACTGCCGAATCGCCTGATCGCGCATGCGCGCGAGCAAGCACGGCTCCCATGATCAGAGCCATTTCGGTCATGATCTTGCCATCCCAGAGCTCCGGCTCCAGTTTGATCTTCGTGTCTCGAAGCTGTCTTATGTAGAAGTGCTTGTCGTTGTCTCCGAACTCGGTCCATCCCAGGAAAATGTCGCTTGCGGACTGGATGATTCGTTGTCCTTCCACAACCCGCTGTCCCCGATTTTCAAAGGCGCTCGCTCCTGCGTACGGCTCCAATACTGAGAGGCGCGCCTCTTTCATTTGCAGGAAGAGCGGCTCGTCATCAGGCGCCAGCATGAGAAGAACCAGACAGGTCGTACCTACGCTGCCGATTCCGACTACCTTGATGGCGCAATCCACGAATTTATAGCGGCTGAACAAACGGCGTTTGTCCTCTTGCAAGGTAAGCTTGTATCGCTCAAGGGCATGTTCTACTGAATTCTTGAAATTGGAACCATCTTTATCTTCGACGTGATAAATAGTCGGAGGGCTGTCTTTAATTGTGTAATTTCCATGGCTACCGGTTTCGACCAGCTTCGGGAAGTAGTATTCGCTGTTCCGTTTCTGGGCCTGTTTGAGCTGCAGTTCTCGCCGCACCTTAAGATCCGGGCTGGTCGTCGACGCGATCAC
>CAZISK010000209.1:0-10323 GCA_964541355.1 uncultured Candidatus Obscuribacterales bacterium | reverse complement strand
CCTGGCTCGGCTCAACTCAGCCGTGATCGGTGCTCAGCTGCAACGGGAGAAAGCGCGACTGAAGCGAACGCTCATTAATCTGGAAAAGACCAAACAGCCTAATCGACCGATGGATATAAATCGCATCAAAGCGATCGTAGCCCAGGCATCGGCTGTGGTATCGCAAGAGGAGGCTAACGTCGTCAGAGCAAAGGCCAATCTTCGCAATGCCCGTCTCAGCACCGTTCGATACCGGGCTTTGAAGAAGGAAGGCGCAGTCTCGACCGAAGATCTCGATAATAAGGAAACGCAAGAGGCGACGGCTGATGCCGATCATCACAACGCACTGGAACGGCTGGAAGCTGCTCGGTTCGCGAAAACACAAGCGACTGAGAATTTGAAGCTTGCGCTGGAAGGCGGAATGAAGCATGACATTGACATGGCTCATGCCGATATCGCAGAGACTCAGGCCAGCGTCAAGCAACTCGAAGCTCAACTCGCTCAAACGGTGATTCGTGCGCCTTCCAGCGGTCTTGTCACAAAGAGGCTGGCGCATATCGGTGATGTCACCATGGCCAACGAAGATCTTTTTCAAATGGTCAGGGATAATCGCTTTGAAATTCGGGCGCCGGTACCAGAACAGGACTTGAAGAGCTTGAGACCAGGCCAACAGGTGAAGTTCGAAGGTGCCGGTTGCGACAATCTCTGCGGCAGGATCCGAGAGATCAGTCCGCTGGTCGATTCCAATAGCAGGCTGGCAACTGTGCGGGTCGATATCATTTACGATGCCAGAAGCGGCGTGCGACCGGGTATGTTTGTTAACGGTATAGTCGATCTAGGCGAAGTTAATGCTCTCGTCATTCCTTCGGTATCGGTGATTGACAAGGACGGTCGGAAAATAGCCTTTGTGCTGGATAAAACCAGAGCGTTTTCCCGAGAGCTCAAACTTGGGGAGCGGTCAGGCAATTATATTGAGGTTGAATCCGGTCTTCAGTCTGGCGAAGAGGTTGTCACTACAGGCAGTGGCTTCCTCAAGGATGGCGACATTGTTCGGCTGGAGAAAAAAGGTCAATGAATTTAAGGTACATCTCAGCCTGGTCAATCAAAAATCCTGTTCCGGTCCTCGTCCTTTTTTTGGCTATGACCGTTGCCGGCATCGCATGCTTTGTTCAACTTGGCATTGATGAATCGCCGAACATCGACATACCGATAGTTTCAATCACCGTCAACCAGGTTGGTGCGGCACCACCAGAGTTGGAATCTCAGGTGACTCGCAAAATTGAAGATGCCGTGGCGGGTATAGGCAACGTCAAACACATCGTCTCCAAGATCAACGAAGGTGTTTCTGCGACTACAATTGAGTTTGAGTTGGAGACCAATGCTGATCGCGCCGTCAACGATGTGCGCAACGAAGTGGCCAAAATCCGGACACAGCTTCCGCCCGGAATCGATGAACCAATCGTTCAACGGCTGGACTTTGTCGGAGGCCCGTTCGTCACGTACTCCGTCTCGTCTGACAAGCGCAGCGTCGAAGAGCTGAGCTGGATCACGGACAATGAGATCTCTCGATCTTTGCTCGGCATCAAAGGTGTTGGTCAGGTAGAACGTGCCGGCGGAGTCGATCGCGAGATTCGCGTCAATCTTAATCCGGCACGCCTGGAGTCCCTCGGTATCACTGCCGACATGGTCAGTCTACAAGTGCGCGGCGTCAATACCAACTTACCCGGGGGCCGAGGCGAGGTCGGCTCGCAGGAGGAGTCGGTGCGGACCCTCGGCAGCGCTGCCTCTGCCGAAAAGTTGGCTGGTACAAGGATTGCACTGACAGGTGGTCGCTGGGCTCGCCTCGATACACTTGGCACCATAGAAGATGCTTCGTCCGATCAACGTCAGATGGCGATGATTAACAACAAGCCGGTAGTCGCGTTTTCCATCGTCAGAAGCAGCGGTGCCAATATGGTAAATGTCGAGGAGGCGGTCGACAAAAAATTGGAGGTGCTCGAAAAAACTCTCCCGCCGGACCTCAAAATCAAGAAGATTCGGAGTCAGACAATCTTCGTGCACCAGTCCTACCATGCCGCTCTCGATTCTCTTGTCATAGGCGGTGGCCTGGCCGTGCTCGTCGTCTGGCTCTTCCTCAGAGACTGGCGTTCTGCGGTAATCTCTTCTCTGGCAATGCCGCTTTCTTTGATCCCGACCTTCGCGGTCATGAAGATGGCCGGCTTCACGATGAACAATATGTCGCTACTGGGTTTGGCGCTCGTAATCGGAGTGTTGGTAGACGATGCCATCGTAGAGATTGAAAATATTGTCCGCCATATGAGTATGGGTAAGTCACCATTTCAAGCGGCTTTTGATGCGGCAGACGAGATCGGATTGGCAGTGGTGGCCACCACAATGACTATTATTGTGGTATTCGTTCCGGTCGCTTTTATGGGCGGCATACCTGGTAAATTTCTCTGCCAGTTTGGCTTGACGGTTGCAGCAGCGGTCTTTTTCTCTCTGGTAGTGGCGCGTATGTTGACGCCTTTGATGGCCGCCTACCTGCTCGTGCCCATCAAGGAGTCGCATGGTAGCAAGGTCATGCTCGGTTTGTACGATCGCCTACTGACGTGGTCTCTTCAACATCGATTCAAAACGGTGGCGGTCGGCACTGTGTTCTTCCTGGTAAGTATTGCTCTGTTCAGGATGATGCCGACCTCTGTAATCGGCAATGTCGATCGTGGCGAGAGCATTATCAGCGTCGAAATGCCACCAGGGACTCAACTCCCAGCCACTAAATTTGCCGTGTCCCGGTTAACCGACATACTCTTGAAGCAGCCCGATGTTGCCTCCGTTTTTGCTCAGATTGGTGCAGGAACCGCGGCCAATCGCAGAAGTGCAGCTACTGCCGGAGAGGTGCACAAGGGTACGGTGTATGTTTCTCTCAAACCGAGAGACAAGCGCAAGATGTCTCAGCAGGAGTTTGAAGAGACTATAAGAACCAAACTCAACGATGTTCCTGGTCCCAGGCTGAGCTTCGAGGCTCGAGGCGGTATCACTGGCAAGTTGAAGTTGACCCTGGCAGGCAATGATACACCAGCATTGAGGCGTTACACAGAAAGGCTAAGCGATGGAATGAGAAGCATTCCCGGCATTAACGACATTGTCTCTACCGCTGCCTTGGAGCGTCCGGAAATTCAAGTTTATCCCAGTTTCGAAAGGGCCGCGGAGCAAGGCATCTCGGTAGAGACGATAGCTCGCACGGCTTTAATAGCGACCCTGGGCGATATCGAGCGGAATCTTCCTAAGTTCAACTTGCCGGAGCGGCAGATCAATATTCGTGTGCAGATCGATCCGATTCACCGGGAGGACATTCACACGGTCAAGAATCTCAAGGTTGTCTCCAATGACGGCACTCTCGTGCCACTTTCTACCGTTGCAGAAATTCGATTTGCATCCGGAGAGGCACAGATTGATCGGTACGATCGTTATCGACAGGTAACAATTGACGCCAGTCTGGCCAATGGGCTTCCTCTGGGAGAAGCCTTGAAACAGGTGCAGAGCCTGCCTGTTTGGAAGGAGATGCCAAAAACGGTGCGAAGCATTCCCGTCGGCGATGTCGAGATTCAACGCGACATATTTTCTGGTTTTGCCTGGGCGCTTACCGTCGGAGTGCTGCTGATCTATGCCGTATTAGCGCTTCTCTTTGGTGGCTTTCTGCACCCGCTCACGATTATGATGTCTTTACCGCTTGCCCTTGGTGGAGCTCTCATTGCACTTTGCATTAACGGCGATTCGCTTGGATTTTATGCGCTGATCGGAATTGTCATGCTCATGGGTCTCGTCACGAAGAACGCTATTCTTCTTGTCGAGTATTGCCTGATGGCGCAGAACACAGGAAAGAATCGCTGGCAGGCGATTATGGAAGCGGGCGAAGCCAGGATGCGACCGATCCTGATGACGACTGTGGCTATGGTTGCCGGCATGCTTCCTATCGCCATTCGGATAGGAGCAGGCTCAGAAGCCAGAGCGCCCATGGCGATCGCTGTAATTGGCGGTCTAATTACTTCGACGTTGCTGACCCTGATTGTAATACCAGTTGTTTTTACATACATCGACGATCTGCAAAGCTGGCTGCGCAAGGTATTTGTGCATCTCAATTTGAACAGCTCCGAGGGACTGGACGAAAGCGCCATCACGGACAGGGACAAAAGTCCTGCCAAACGGGAGATGGAAACTTCCGACAGCGTTAGCTCGCCATTGCCGAAATGAGATTGGTTAAATTCGCAAGAGAACGTCGCTGCGTAGAGCTCTGAATTGGGAGATTGCAGTATCGGAAAATCTGCCGTGTTGCTTCAGCGATAAGCTGCGAAGTTTTGGCAGATTGCCCTGGAAGAGCCGCAGTGTGTCATCGTTCATACCTGCTACTCCATCGAGATTGAGTTCCGTCAAGCCCTGAAGGGCCGAGATCTCCACCTGAGCCTGGCGGCTGAGGTAAGTATTGGAAATGCTCAGCGACGATAGTCGTTTGCATTGTTTTAACGCCGCCAGTTTCGCTCCCGATAAGTATGGCTGATAGTCAAGGCGGAGAGCTGCAAGCTTTTGCATCTGTCCGATCGCATCAAACCCGCTTTGATTGATCGTAAGAGTGTCCAGATCCAGCGATTCAATCCCAAGCTTTTCAATTTCATTTAACCCTCCTCCTGTCACATTGGTTGCCACTAAACTTACGTGCTTTATTTCTCTAAACTCGTTCAGCAAGCGCAGATCCCTGTCCGTTGTCGTTGGTAGCGCATAGGCTGTCTTGTCGGCGATGTGGAATTTATCGCTGTGGCGTCGAACTTTGAGAGCGTACTTTTCCAGTTGATACATCGGCAAGTGACAGCGAGTTCGAGGTTCGCATGCATCAAATGCAGAGCAGATTGTCGTAGATAACAGAATAATTGTCACCAGACTCAGTATCAGCAGAGCCATCGGTCTGCGTCTAAACCATTGCGTCCTTGAGGACACTACATCGGCCGTTGCCGCGAACGACTGAGGCAGCTCTATGATTTTATACTGTTGACGAGTGTCACTTTGGCGAGATAGAAGAATTAGATCTTCCAGCTCCGTTGATACCGATATCGCGTTTTCATATCGATCATGCGGATCTTTCTCCAGCATCCTTTCGACTATGCTTTCCAACCGCGAAATTACAGGGGAGTGAAAGTTACGAAGTGAATGCAGCTTTGGCGCTGTTTCTGAGATGTGCGCATTAATCGTGCGCGTGATGCTTTCGCGCTGGAATGGTGTGAAGCCTGTTAACATCTCAAAAAACACGCATCCAAGCGAGTATATGTCGCTTCTTTCGTCGGTCGTCTTTCCGCATGCCTGCTCCGGGCTCATATATAGTGGAGTACCGACGGCCACTCCGATATCGGTAATGAAACCACTGTCTATGGTTGACTTTGCCAGGCCGAAGTCAACCAACTTGACGAACGGTCGACCATCTCCCGTCCATGTAATCATAATGTTTTGCGATTTTAGATCGCGGTGCACTATTCCGCGCTCATGTGCATGGTTGAGGGCGATGAGGAGTTGAAGAGTAATCTCAATTGAGAGCTCCACCGGTAATGCTCCGCGCTCTCTGATTGTCTGTTTGAGCGACACTCCTTCGACCAACTCCATTACCATAAATGGCCGACCACAAGTCGACAGTCCAAAATCGAGCACCACCGGTAGATGCATGAGATGGAAAGCAGACAGCATTTTCGCTTCCTGCTGAAAGCGTCTTATGCTCGTGCGATCGCTTAGCTCACACTTCAGGTACTTAATGGCGACGTCCTTTGCCAGAAATGAGTCGTGCGCTCTCAATACGACGCTCGTTGCTCCATGTCCGACTAGTCTTATGTCGAGATATCTAGATGGTAGGGCAACGTCTGCTACTACCTTCGCCAAGGCAGATCTATAACATTCTGATGTCATCAATTTGGTCCACCGCATTTCGGGACACTAGTGTGTATTCGCACAGTCGATAAATTGGACACTCTTGCGAGAATTTTTGATAAATTCGGCCAATATCGCGAGTGGCGCGTGCTCTGATTAAGCGCTATACTCTCGACGTAACCTGCGTTTTTTCCAACGCAACCTACCGGTGTCAGTTTTCTTCAATATCTCAATATTTTTCCTGTTCTTATGTCATGAATTTGCTACGTGCCGACTTAATTAGCCCTCTGGATATGTTCAAGATTGGCATTGGACCATCTAGCTCTCACACTGTGGGTCCTATGGTGGCGGCGTTGGAATTCAGCAGAACGCTTGAAGAGTTCGCGCCTCTTCATAACATTATTGATGCAAGCTCCGGTTGGCGAATCAGAGTGGAGCTGTACGGGAGCTTGTCGGCAACAGGAAAAGGACACGCGACTGATGGAGCGATCTGCGCCGGACTATCCGGGTTGAACCCTAAAGATGGGGAACCGGACGAGGTCTGGCGAGCACAACCAGATCTTGAAAGCCAGCCTTTTCTTATGGTGGGCGGCAAGACCAAAGTTGCTTTCCAACCCAGCAAAGATATTCTCTTTCTTGGATGGACTATGGATGACGCTCCCTTGCCTCATCCGAATACTATGCGGTTCTTGCTTTATCAAAATGACGTATCGATAATTAGCGATGTCTGGCTCTCGGTTGGCGGTGGCTTTGTTGAACGCTTTGATCCGGTCCAGGGCAAGCGCATTTCGTCGTCTGCCAGTCTCAAAGATAACTGTGCTGTTCCTTATCCGTACAATACTGCGCAGGAATATGTCGATCAGTGCACGAAGAATAATCTTCCACCCTGGCAGGTTGTGATTGCCAATCAGGCGGCGCGCGGACTTAAAGAGAAGGAGCTGAGGAAGCGCCTTGATGAGATACTTGATACGATGGACGATTGCATCGCACGTGGTTTGAGCACGGATGGAATTCTTCCGGGTGGATTGAATGTAAAACGCCGGGCGAAGGCGATATACAGCAAGATCGATGCTGACAGCCCACTTGCGTGGGCTCATAATGATTTGAGACCATCGGTTTATGCCATGGCTGTCAACGAGGAGAATGCCGCGGGCGGTAAGGTAGTGACCGCTCCAACCAACGGCTCCTCCGGTTTAATTCCTGCGGTCTGGCGCACACTCAAGGAGATGCATAATCTTTCACGTGAGACCTTGCAGAACGGATTGATTGTAGCCTCCGTAATTGGTGCCCTGGTAAAAGTACATGCCTCTATCAGCGGTGCCGAGGTGGGCTGTCAGGGCGAAGTCGGCACATCCTGTGCGATGGCTGCGGCAGGCGCTGTGGCGATGCTGGGTGGCAATGCCATGCAGCTTGAGCAAGCAGCCGAGATTGGTATCGAGCACCACCTGGGCATGACCTGCGACCCGATCATGGGCTTGGTGCAAGTGCCCTGCATCGAGCGCAATGCCATGGGGGCAGTCAAGGCGCTCAATGCTGTCGCGCTGTCGCTGGCATCGGATGGGAATCATCTGATCAGTCTGGACAAAGCTCTATCTGTTATGAAACAGACAGGGCTCGATATGAATGAGAAGTATAAGGAAACCTCCACCGGCGGATTAGCTCTGGGATAGTTGAATCGATCGGAATGCCAAGCCGTTCATCTAGTATCGCATTCGTTCTTTCGCGAGAAGTTCTTTTAGCTCCTTCAGTCGTGCAATGGCTCCCAACGTTTTTGCATGCTTCTCGGCCTCCTGAATGTGCCGCTCTGCATCAGCGAATTTGCGGCGATCGAGATAAAACTCAGCAAGTTTCATATGTGTTTCTTGTACGTGCAAAGTCGATACGTTCTTCGCATTTCTATCAATGCTTGCTAATGCCTTCTCCGCTTCGTCGAAGAGAGCCATTCTTCCGCAGTGCCGAGCGAGCCGAATTCGTCCCATAACATGGAAGCCTGTATAAGCCTTAAGATTGACACTATCTATGCCGCGGGCCGGCATCGCTGAGTATTTTACGAGCTTTCTCAGCAGGCTCAACGCGACTGGACTCCTCTCATTCAGCAGTATTTCTATCGAGGCCAGAATATTCAACTTGGAGAGAATCACAATAGTCTCTTTGCTGGTAGCGTTCTCCGGTAACAGCTCTTCGATTGCGCCGACCAGGGCATTCATCTGCAATCGTTCAAGTTCTACTTGCTTTGTTTCCCTGTACATATACTCGAGTGCCTCGAGGCATATGACCTTCTGGTGCAAGTTTTCCACAGTCGGATGCTCTTTGTGGTATTTGACTAATGCAAAAATGTGATCGGAAACATCGTCGGTTAGTTGACCAAGCTCATTTTTTGTTACGCAGGCTGCTATCCAGTTCAACCAACGCAGACCAATATCTTTTTTGTCGGGATCAATGTCTTGCAGTGTGAAAAGCAAATCCTTTGCTTTGCTAAGTTGAGCCTGGGAAGTTAGCAACCAGACTTGAGCTTGTATAGCTTCAAACGATTTAGCAAATTTTTCCTCGACAATCTTTGAGAAGACATCATTGAGCGGTATGCGTTTCAATACATCTTTTCGGAGGAACTCGCCAAGCAATTGAGCCTGATCGGCAAAAATGAGCTTGTTACACAACTCCTCTGAAACATTCAGGAAGTGCTCGCTCGTTGGATGGAAAAATTCTTGAATTACTAACAACTGTTGCCTGAAGGCCTCGACTGCTTCTCGATACTGCTTGAGGCTGAGCAACAAGTCGGCGCGTCGACGCCAATAGCGAGCCGCCAGGGTCGGATCTCGAGATTCTCCTTTGGGTAACTCACGTCTTACTTCGTCGAGAATCACACCGCAGTCATTGTATCGACCCCAGAGACGGTAAGCCTCTGCTTGCGATAGCAAAAGATCAAGCCTGACGTCATCCAGATTTTCATCAGAAGGCAATGCGGCTATCGCCTTTTGATATCCATCGATTGAGTCAATGTAACGCTTTTCGAAAAGACGGATATTTGCTTGTCGCCCGAAAATACGCCAGTTCGGTTCCGCCCCTGCCGAGCATGGAAGAGCTGAAAGCAGAGACAGCATGACAGCGCTGAAAACACACAACCGATTGTTCAGCTTCTGCGTCGAATCCTTGATTGTGTGGCTATTTATCTTACGTGTCGGCAAATTTATTGACGTTGGAATTGATGTACTGCATCTCCTACACAGCACTCTTCCGGATTTTACCAGAGTCTGCGATCGGCTAGACATAATCGCGTGCTGGATCGCGCCAGGCATTCAGGCGCTCTGGATGGATGAACAGTATTGCCGATGCGCCAATCGCCCGCACTGTAAGTCAGTAATTTCACTTGACATCTATTGCTATTTAGTAATATCCTTGGAACGCCCCAGAGAAGTTTTTTAAATACTCTTCTCCTTTGTTAGTAACAGTCAACCGCTCTCTACGTGCAGATTCGTCTGTCAGCTCTTCAGTGCCTTCATACAACTGAAGGACGCTTCTAAGGTAGCGCATGCAAAATACGTCCAACGACGATCGGCTTGCTGGTCTCGATCCCGAGGAATGGGACGAGATTGATGTCGGAACTCGTATTGATCTTAACGGCAAGACCACATACCACGTGCTGACCAGCGATCGGAAGGTCGGCTATTTCGTTGAGAAGGTTTATAACGAGCAGCAAGATCTGGTGCGCATCGTGAAGCGCGGCAAAAACAGCCGCTCGGAGACGGACTTTAGCGCTGGCAGCGGGGATGTGGTTCGCATTTTCGAAGCGAACACGCTGCCCGACGGAAATTCGATGACGAAAGAGATTGTTTATTTAGATGACCGATCGACTGAGACGGTTATCGTTATCAGCCCGGATGGCGAGCTGATTCGAACCGTGCAAAGAGAAAGCGTCGGGATCAGAACACTGTCTCAGGGTCAGACAGATTACAAGCAAAGCTGTGTTCCGTCTCTCACGATTAACCATACGATGGATCCCAAGACCGGAAAGCTGATTCATCGGGAGCAGGTGCGCTGGTTGAAGGACGGGCAGCGCGCCTTGACCGAGCACTTCTACTTCGGCGATTCCGGAGCGGCAATCAAGTACACGAAGGTTCTCTACCATGCCTCGGGCGGACCGTTCCTGGAGGAGACTCATCGATACGGACCGGATGGTAACCTGCTCAGGCGTGAGATCATTCAATACAATCCAACAGGCGTGCAGACAGCGGCAGATCTGACGATGTACGACGATGACGGCGAGATTGTTCAGAGATCAACCACCTATTACGATCACCGTGGTGCCGCGGTCACCAATCATTCATCCGACAGCGCTCCGCCAGACGAATCCTGGCTTGATGGCGGCGGTGAAATGATGCTCAAGCGCCTGGAAGAAGCGGCCGGCGGTGACGGTATCTGAGGTACTGACCCAGCTCCTGA
>CAZISK010000208.1:0-10351 GCA_964541355.1 uncultured Candidatus Obscuribacterales bacterium | reverse complement strand
ACTCCGGACAAAACGCCGTTCCGTTGCCACCACGGGCCATTACAAGGTCGACAGCCAGATCACTCTTAGCGACGAGCTCAGCGGCTTCCGTGCCATGGCCGGGGAAGTAAGCAATACCGACAGATGCTTGTATAAAAATTTTGTGCCATTGATAGTTAATGCAGTTTTCTTCGAAAGTTTTTCGAACACGCTCAGCTACGATTGTGGCACCGCTGCCTGGTGTCTCTGGCAGGACAATCAGAAAGCGTTCGTCCCCAAACCGACCAACCAGGTCTACGTCCAATCGGGTCAACCCCAGCAGCGTCTGGCCGACCCAGACCACGGCATCATCCTGGGCTACGGCGCTGTAATTGGGTCCGATATTCATCAGCCCATCGAAGGCCACGCACATAACGGACAGCGGTCGATTGTAGCGCTTGCTTCGGCGCATCTCCCGATCGAGCTTCCGCATCAGGTACTTGAAGTTGTAGACGGGGGCAAGCTCGTCGAAGAAGGCGATTCGCTCGACATCTTCATGAGTCAAGACCGTCTTTTCCGGCTCTGGCGCCGAAAAGATCGTCCGCTCTAACGGACGATTGAGCTCTTTCATGGCAGCCAGATGATCTGCGGTAATGCCGGAGTTGCGCAAGTCGGACAGCCGCCTGTGAAACAGGTTGTCCTTGATTACCGCTTCTTCGTACTCTCTTTTGTCAGCCGACATATTTATGTTAGTAGTTGAAAAACCTCTGCCTCATTTATTTGCCACGGGATCAGTATTTCTAACCGGAATAGACCATTTTTACACGCCGGTCGAATGGAAGAAAGGTTCTGCTTCACGCAAATGTCCTCAACTGGTGGTGATAACTGCTTACCAGCCTTGAGACCAGATCCCATGAACGCATTCATCATCATAGATCTCGGGGAAGCAGATATCCATTTGAATACAATCCTATTAACGCAGCCCGGCTCAGACAAGAACTTCCCGTCTTTTCTGCAGGTGAAGACGCACCATGTTCAGTGCCTCATTTGCGGTTCTGTGGCGAATCTCCTTTCTTCCCAGCTTAGCAGGCAACAAAAGCTTCTTCGCCACATATCCTTCGTCGGTTGCCAGACCAAGAAATACCAGGCCGACCGGCTTATCTTTCGTTCCACCAGTCGGACCGGCAATTCCCGTAACGGACAAACCTATATTTGCGCCGGACAACTTTTTCACACCACGCGCCATCGCCTCGGCACACTCAGGACTTACTGCTCCATGACTGAGAAGCAAGTCTTCGCTCACTCTCAGGAGCTCTTGTTTTGCCTCATTAGAGTAAGTAACTATATTGACCGACGTGTATGAAGAACTCCCGGCGACATCTGTCAATCTCTTGCTTACAAGACCGCCTGTGCATGATTCAGCCGTAGAAATCGTGAGACTCTGTTGTGTCAAAAGACCGGCAACAACTGTTTCGAGCGTGGCATTGTTAAAGCCGTAACAAAGATGCCCGCTCCGTCTCTGGATGTCCGCAACTATCGGCGCCACCAACTCTCTGGCCGAATCCAGGTCCGACGATTTGGCGGTAACTCTCAGGCGGCACTCGCCATGTCCCGCATATGGAGCCACTGTAGGGTTGCTGCCCGCAAGCAAGTCGGCATACATCTCCGCCAGGGCAGACTCGCCAATTCCAAAATGTCTCATTTCTACAGAATGAATCACAGCTCCCAGGACATGTGTCTGGAGAAAGTCACAGACGGTAGTCGTCCACATGTTCTTCAGCTCGGCTGGGACACCCGGGAAGGTAATGATGAAGCGATTCTTCGAAGCGAATTGAGGAATCGATTCAATCCCTGCTTCCAACAAGCGCTGCGGTGTGATCGTCCATATGATACCAGGAGCAGTACCAAACGAATTGGGTAGTAAATCTGATCCGACAGGACGGTAGGCCTGCTTCTTGTTGTTTTCCGGCATCTCCACGCCGCGTTGCCGAAAGAACGCTCTTAGATCATCCAGAATCGTTTCATCAAGTTCTTGCTCTGCGCCCATAGCTTCGGCGATACAATCCATCGTCAAATCATCGGGTGTGGGACCAAGTCCTCCCGATGTGAGCACTATCTCTGATCGAGAAAGAGCCCTTACCAGGCACTCCTTGACGCGAGCCTTGTTGTCACCAACTGTGGTGTGATAGAAGCAATCAATGCCGATGTTGGCCAGCTCTTCGCTGAGAAATTGGGAGTTAGTATCGAGTATCTGGCCAAGCAAAAGCTCTGTACCGATTGCAAGTATTTCGGCTGAACTCATTCCCTTTTCATCCCTCTCCGGTCAGCTGCCGGATTCGGCCCACTGACTAATGAAAGCTCTCGGTCAATGCTAACAAGTTTATCGCCTGACCAGCATTAAACCGAACCACAACGCCTCGATATATAAATTATGCTGGGGAATAATAGCTTTACGAAGTTCATTAAGAAACGGAATGACCGAGCAACAAAAGTCTAAACAAGGGATGCTTGCCAACTCAACCGAGCTAGTCAGCCAGGACGAGGAAGTTTCCAACGAAGAGACTGGCAAGACCTCAGGTGAAGAGCTCTTGCCGGTTTTCAACGATCGGTATCAAACCATCGATTTCCTGGGCGAAGGTGGTATGGGTACGGTCTTTCGAGTGCGCGAAAGGTCGAATGGCAGCATTTTCGCGATGAAACTTCTAAAAAAGGAGCTGACCAGCGAGAAGTCCGCGCTCAAACGCTTCGAGAAAGAGGCAGAAGCGACAAGTAAGCTCACACACGACAACCTGGTCTCCGTTTACGATCACGGCTACACAAGTGACGGCGTGCCATATCTAATCATGGATTGCGTCAACGGCAAGAATCTAGGACAAATCATCAAGGAAAACGGTCCGTTCAAAATCGAAAACGCTATTGATATTGCCGTACAGATCGGCGAGGCGCTAAGCTACGCACACAGCCGCGGGATTATTCATCGCGACCTGAAGCCAAGCAACATTATTCTCGAGACTCGAGCGAACGACGCTGAGCAGGAAGCTGAGTCGCTGAAAGTAAAGATCGCTGACTTCGGCATTGCAGTGGTAGCCAACGAAAACGCAGAAAGGGGCGAAACCATTACCCAGACTGGAGCTTTGATTGGCAGTCCGCAATACATGTCGCCCGAACAATGCACGGGTCAACTGCTCGATCCAGGCGCTGACATCTACTCATTTGGGTGCGTTATGTACGCGATGCTGACCGGAAAGCCGCCCTTGGTGGGTGGCAATCCCGTTCAGATCATCCTCAGGCAGATCAACGAGGCACCAGACACGATACCACTCAAAAGTAACAACTCGCTGATGTCGAAATCGATCGAAGCGGTTATTCTGAAGTGCCTTGAGAAGAATAAGAATGATAGGTACAAAGACTTCGCCACGTTGCTTATTGATCTCAAAAGAGTCAGAAACGGCGAAAAAATCCGTTTTGTTCCACGAGCCAGGGCTTTTAATGTTAGTTACAAGCGGCTCGCAGTGACGATGGTACTGGTCGTATTTGTCGGTGTTGTTTCCATCATCAGCGGATACCTGTTGCATTCGAAACAGCCGAAAACGATCGACAAAATGCCTTCTAACTTACATGAAAGGGCGTTCGTGCACTTCAGAGAAAAAAGCTATGCACAGGCGCTACCGTTGCTAGAGTATCTCGCGGCTACTTACAAAAGAGAGAACAATCCGTATGGCGAGGCCTTTTGCTATCAATGCATCGCGCAATGTCATCTGGCATTGAAGCAGTATGACCTGGCCGCTCCGATGTACGAACGCGCACTCAACAGGATGAACGAACTGGTATCACAGGACGGACCATCACCGGAAGCGACCAAAATGATCACCGAGACGAAGACGGGATACATAGAAGTGCTAAGGGCTCTCAAGCAGAATACTCTGGCATCGGCAATGCTGCGGTCGTTGGAGATTGAGAAGCTGAAGGACTTGGAAGCGTTCTACCGTAGAGGCGACGTACCGGAAGATGAGCTGCGCGTCCGCCGCTTACGCGAGGAGCTAGAGGCTCTTCGCATGTGATGACTCGAAGCGTCGTCGTTTAACATTGACGCCCTGACAGTTCGCTTTTCTTCTATTCTCCTTCATGATTGTGAAGCGAGCCGTGCAGTCGGGGCAGCTCTTTCCCATTCCTGCCCAACTAACGCTCTTGACCGGTGTCACGGCATTTGTGTTGGCGCCGGTCGCCACCGGCATATTCTGGCTTTATGTATCCGCCTTCTTTCATGGAGCTCAGTACCTGATGGTCGTCACCACGAAGCTTGTTAAGGAGAATGCTGGAGCCGAATGTACTGGAGAGCAAGTGCTTCGCGGGATGTTCACCCCTTTCGCCCTGCGCTTTTTTGCAGCAACGGCTTTACCGTCTCTGCTTATATAAAAGGGACTGCCGGGAGCGTTGCAATATGCCGGTCTTGAGTATTTCCCGTGACGGCTGCGATTTTTACGACCGTCAACTATTTTCATATCATTACCGATGGTGTCATCTGGCGATTGCGGGATCCAGAGGTAAGTGCCAGACTGGTGATTTAACAACCGGGAGCCAGAGGCTATGGTTGCGAATCATCGAAGAGCGACGCGATGCGTCGCCCCTCGTCGAGCCACAACAGTGAGCCAGGTCTTGCGCGTTGGTGAGGTGGTGTTATTATGACACCATATGATGGATAACAACCGCGCCTATACCTATATAGTCAGATGTTCCGACAACAGCCTATACACCGGCTGGACGGTCAATCTACAACACCGCATTCTGGAGCATAACAAGGGACGCGGGGCCAAGTATACTCGCGGCCGCGGCCCGGTCGAGCTTATGGCAAGCTGGGAGCTTACGTCGAGGCGCGACGCCATGCGTCTGGAGAGAATGATCAAGGGCATGACCCGTAGTGAAAAGCAAGGGCTAATTAAGCTTCAGCGCTCGAGCTCCGGCATGGTATCTGAGTTGCTTTCCAGATTAGACATGTAATTAAGCCGTCGTCTTTCCGATTCTGCAAACGATGACGACTCAATCGTGATGAACTTTACCAGATTGAGTGGAACCAGGTGCTTCGAATAATCGTTGCTGTAAGGCTTGTCTCCTTCGCCGTACGATTCGATTTCCACGTAATCGTGACCGATGCGCAACACACGCCCGGTGAGCGTTGTACCGTCGGCGAAGTGCAGTCTTGCCCAGGCTCGCGTATCGCAGAGCTTTTCTAGTCTAAGTTTTAAATTCATAACCATAGACCTGAACAACCTCTCCTAATAGCTAATACTAACACCGCTTTAGTCTATCAGGGCATATGTTACGAGTTTAGCGCTTGTACAATCTTTCGTCGCCGCCATAAGGACGCTTCTCTTCTATCAGGCAGCGCCTTTTCACTTTGTTCTTCAGAACGAACATCGTCTTTATGCTGGGACCCTTGCAATCAGCCATGCGGAGCGAATGGAGGCTAGGAATTTCCGCCAGCGGCAAAATTCCTGATTCAGACACGGTGCTTTCCGTCAAGGTGACGCGCTGAAGGAACTTCAACTTGCCGATGCTTGCTAGATCTTCATCTGAAACCCTGGCATGATCCAGGCTAAGAATAATCAGATGTTTGAATGCGTTGAGGGCGAGATAATCTGAGCCTTTGACACCGGTGTTCCCGACTCCGAGACTATAAAGAACCGGAAGGTTTGCTAATTTGAGCACCCCTGAAATTGTCACCCTGGGATTGTCCGAAACGATGACTAGATTGAGTGATGGAATCTTGGCGATTAGATCCATAGATTTATCGGTAATGTTGGCACCTCGTAACGACAGAACCTGAAGCTTCTTCATCGGCAACAGCTCGACCAGCGCACTCTCTGGGAGCTTCTGACAGTAGTCGAGATGCAATGTCTCTACTGTCGGGCACTTGGCGATGATTTTCAGAGATTCACGCGTGATTCCCGCCCTCGATATGAGAATGTCCGTGGGCGGTTCACAGCCGGACAATAGTATGCCCTTTACAGCGTTGTCGGTGATGGATTCGCGAAACAGATGATATTGCTTTGAGCCTATCGTTTCTCGCTGCTTCTGAGTTAAGCCGACCAGCCTGCCCAGACTTTGAAAGTCAGTTTCGGCTTCATTGGACTCGACGATTGGCTTTTGTTCTGGCAGAGAAAACATTGGCTTCTTCATCTCTTGCACTACATACGGTGCAAGCCACGTGCCGATAAGGCACACGAGGAAAATTGCCGAAGCTGTTGCCAGAATCTTTTTCCTGGAGCGCGGCTGCTTCGGCCTTTCCGGCAGAGCGGCTTTTGCAATGCCAGGTTGAGTCTCCAGTTCTTGCTCTGTGTTCTCGTACGGTTTGAGCTGAGCGACTACCTCGGGCATCGTTAGCACCCTTTCGTCTTTCGATTTTGCCATCATCTTCTGGACCAGCCTGCTTAACGGCTCTGGAATTTTGAAGTTCGGGGCGACGAGATGGGCAAGTGGAACTGGCGTCTTGCAATGCATCTCAATTGTCGAAAGTGCGGTCTCTCCGCAGTAAGGCTTTTGACCGACGAGCAGTTCGAAGAGCATACAGCCAAGGGAATAAATGTCGGTTCGTGGATCGATGCCGACTCGGCTGGCCTGTTCGGGACTCATATAATACGGGCTTCCGGTCAGCCCCTGACTAGGCGTAATGGTTTTACCGATTGTTTCGCCGTCGATAACAGCCGCGATACCAAAATCGACAATTTTGACGCCGACGTCCTCTATGCTGCTGTCTGTTGCGATCAAAATCACGTTGCTGGGTTTTAGATCTCTATGAATGACATTGTTGGCGTGGGCATGCGCCATCGCGTTGGCGATCAGACCGGCAATTCGGACCGCTTGTGGAATCGGCAAGCGCCCTTTATCTTCCAGGTAAGAGACAAGTGATAATCCTTCCACATACTCCATAACCAGATATGGTGCGCCATCTTCTGAAACACCGAAATCGTAGATTTCTACGATGCCAGCGTGCTTCAGGCGGCTGCTTGCTCGAGCCTCGCGCTGAAATCGAAGAATTTGCCTTTCGCCTCGGTTTTTATTGTGCAGGCACTTTATTGCGCAGTTGCGACCGAGCACTGTATCGAAGGCTCTTGATACTGTTCCTGCTGCTCCCTCCCCAATTTCGGACATAATGACGAATCGTCCGCGTTGGAATGTACGGCTTCCCGTCGGAGTCGATTTATCATCAGCACTTGGCGAAAGATGCTCGGGAGCGATCTCATTATGGTCACCTTCTCCCTGATTTTTTGAAGGAGTCATGAGTCTATATTAACACCGGCTAAAGAGGAGATGACGGATAAATATTGCCGAAGCTATGTCTCAATCGGTATTAAAACGATCTCTGGTAGGCGATATTCCTTCTTTATCGGATGACTATCGATTCTCACCGTCTCTTAAACTTTAACTAGTCGGAGAAACGGAACCGCTGAAGCAAAGGAGAAATGCGTCTGATTTTACAGGGAAGTCAAGACTTGTTGTTTTGCCACCAGTCACTAAACTGGTTTTGTGGGTCGAGCGTGTCCAATCGCTGATGGAGAGCCATTATATACTTGTGTGCCCCTCCAAAATATGCCGTCGATCGATCATATGCTACAACCATATCAGGTATCACTAGATCTACTAGAAAACGAGGACCGAATGCAGGACGATAAATTGCCAGTCGCTTTGCAAAAGAGAATTGAAGAGTTGAGAGAGCTGGAATCATCCTACTGGGAAGATGAGCTGTACTCCTTCGAAGCGTTGACCAATCCGCAATACAGAGATGAGCTGGAGCGCCGCTTCAAGCTTGATCCCCTGGGTCCGTTGCCACCACGAATGTAATATTAGTGCGACTTAAAATTAGCCGTCGCCAAGCTTCGCGATTCCGTGTTTTTGGTCAGCGGCTGTTTTTTTGTACGCGGTTCAAATAGCGCTTAATGCCGCCCGAAAGAGACTGTGCGATTTTCTCCTGGATCTCCGGTCTGAGAAGCTGCGCGTATTCATCCGGATGAATCATGAATCCGATCTCCACAAGTACTGCAACCATGCTGGACGGACGGGTAAGTGCGAGGTTTTGATAGCGGGAGCCGATATCAGGAAAGCCGACGTCGGCAATTAGCGAATCCTTCAAAACCCTTGCCAGCTCCGTAGATTGCGGATGATACCAGTATGATGAGCTGCCGTGCTCTTTCCAGGGATCTCGTCCATCTGGAAGGGAGTTGTTGTGCACCGACAGCAATATGTCGGCTCCTTGATTTCTGGCTATATCGCAGCGCTCATAGAGTCCCAGATCGACATCGCTGGTTCTTGTCATTATTACTCGGGCCCCTTCTGCTTCGAGAATCCTCTTGAGCTTTTGACTGATGGCAAGATTCAGTTGCGCTTCCGTGACGCCGGAGCATCCGGTGGAGCCTGGTTGTGAGCCGCCGTGACCGGGATCGACGCAGATGGAGAGACCGGCCAGTGCCGGCGCCCCTGGGCGCGCCGGTCCGTTGAAGGTGGGCGGATTCTTAACGTGAATCAGCAAATTCGAGCCGCTGTAGGTTGCGGTATAGCCCCACTGGCGGTGCCCTCGCACTTTGACGATCGCTTCGTACACATCATCGGCGGACTGTCGGAAGGAGACGCCGTCTACCATGCCAGGCTCCTGTGCATTTCGGGCGATTGAGCCTGTGCCGTCGGCATCGTCGGCTCCGTCTTCGAAGGCCGGTTTGTACTGTTGCGAAGCATAGTCGGTGTCGGCAGTCGCTCCGAAGATGCGAACGATTAATCGATTCGGATTGAGACTCTGCTCGATATGAAATGGCAGGCGCTGATTGAGAGGAATGACGACGGCGTCGCCGTACTGCGATCGGCTTATGTTGATCGTGCTTACCGTGCTCTTAGGTGGCGGCCCGCTGACACCCGGGGAGCCTTTTTCGTAGACGGTGTCGTCCGCCTTTACAAAAACGTGCTGACCAGGCCCATACAGGCAGCGCATATCGGTACCGTTCCAACCGTCCACCAGCAGTCGCACACCTTGCGGCAACGGCGTCATCCTTGCTTTGTCCGGGCTTACTCGTACTACGGTTTCGTCATGAGCCGTTTGAACGATGTGAGGTTGGCTGAGTACAGTCACCGCTCCTGGTGACAGCTCCGAGACGGTCCTGCCATCCTTTTTCAATATGAATTTAAACTGCTGGCTGTTGAATCTGTCCGTCGGCTGGATTTTGTAGAAGCCAACATACAGATCGCTTGCGGCCGGAAGAGATTGAAACACCTTGCCATATGCTGTCGCTAGTCCTTCGTTGACGCCGGCTGCTACCGCCTTTGGTGCCGGTCCTTTCGCGGCTTTGCCTTTCCCTTTTCGTTGCTTGCTCCGAGACTCTCTTACGGCAGGGGCAGGGCTCAGTGTGATGGATCGATCCGAAAACTTGACGGTGAGCTCGCCGTCAGGTGTGGCCCGGACCTTGAAAATCACGAGGTCTCCTGGGGACATGCCCATGTCTTGCTTCGGCTCTATAGTATCTTTCAAAATAGTCGGTGGTTGGGATTGCACCGGAGGTGGTGCAACCGGCTTCTGTACATGGATTGTTTTTTCTAAACCGCTTTCCGGTGAAGAGAGAATCAACGTATTGGTGCCGCCTTTCAGCGGGACAACCTGGGCAAAAAAACCTTGCTCGTTCTTTCTTACTGGAGAACCATTGAGAACCAGCGTTTTGCCCGGTTCCGCCGCACCGACGACGAAGGTGGATGGTGCCGATACCTTCGTTCCCTCCTTGGGGTAGGCGACATAGATTGCGTTTTTCTCCGGTGACTCCACCAATCGCTCCGACGCGAGTGCCACTAGCGATACCACAATCGGTGTCAATGCCGCTGCCGCCGTTAGTAAGATGGTCGACCGTCTCATGGTGCTACCACTTCGGATTTTGCAGTGGCCAGATCGTTGCGAGCTTGATTACTTTCGCCATAGTAGGTTTTCGTAATATTGATGTCGGTGATGTCTGGCGGATTTTTCGTATTCAATAGCATGACGGCGTATGTCTGGGGATCGCTTCCGGATCTTCTAATAATTGATTCGTGTTGTTTGAAAAGTGGTGAGAGGCAAAAAGTTAACCGTTCCTCGTCGTAGTATACGTTGTCAGTGTTGTTTTTGCGTAACTGGTCGGATGCTCGACTTTCAGTGTGGTGCTTTGACAAAGGTAGGCAAAGAGGCGACATTGACGATGTCTGTCACGTCTTCTAATTGCGGAATTTTCTGTCTTCCAACTCTACCAATCCGCTAAAGTTTGCAATCAACTTCCCCAGCAAAAACATTCGGTAGTTTGGGAGCTGTTTTTCACTGCTATGAGTTCTGTCTTCGGAAGATACTTGAGCTACCTGCTGAGTATCGAAATTTCTATTCGTTAAGATCTCG
>CAZISK010000207.1:0-10370 GCA_964541355.1 uncultured Candidatus Obscuribacterales bacterium | reverse complement strand
AAGGTTGATCGCCTCCCGCCCGTCGCCACCATGCTCGGTGATATCAACGAGCTTGCCTTGGTTCGGGCCGCTTGACTCAATAATGGCATAGCCCTTGTAGGGTATATCACCGTAGAATCCCTGCAGCAAAATATTGGATGTCTGCTTAGCCAGTCTCTGCTGCTCTTCATCGAACGCCTTACCATCAGTGGCAATCCAGTGCTTGTACTCTTGCAATAGCCTGATTGTGTTTGGATCACTCAATGATATTTTTTCAGGCCACTTAAAATTGAGGCATGGTTTTCCATTCGAATCTATTCCTTCTGTCACTCCCGGTGGGTACTTGAGATTTGGATTTCGATACTTCTTGGTCAGCAACATTGCTCCGCCATACTCGCGAATGACATCACATATGGATATCATTTTGAGCAAAGCATTCCTTTGAGCCTCACTCGAAACACCCTTCTGTTCCATCCACTTGGATGGATAGCCACCCTTTGCCATCATCATCGGAATGACCGTTCTTAAATCTCGTTCTATAGTAAGGTTGTGCTTCTGCAGTGCAATTCCAGAACACCAATCATTTATAGTTCTGACCTTCTGGAGCATCTCCTGGGTCGGGAATTTATCGAAGTTAAGATTAAGGCTTATGTCTTTACTGAGAGCGTGATTTAGACCGATCACAGGAATATTATTTCCGTACGTATCTTTCGGCGCGCTCAAGGGACCGCCCGGAGGAAATGCCAACTTCCACTGTTCAAGTGTATTCAAGGCGGTCGGGACCTGACTCTTCTCCATCCAGGTCGACAAACGCGCGTACGCTCTGCGCGTGACAGGCATCCTGTCCCAAATTTGCTTTAGCTCCAGCTCACTGAGACCAGACTCGGGCTTGTTAAGTCGCTTCAGATCTGCGACTTTCTCCGCGAGCAATTTCTGCTCATAAGCCAGATCGCGTCTCAGATGGGTAAGCTCTTCCTGAAGATTTTTCTTGAACGCTTCCAGCTTCGCCTGTCGAACATCCGGAGGCAATTCCCAGAGACTTTTTTTGAACTCCTTCTCGATTGCAGTCAAAAATCTGTGTTCTGTCTCGAGTTCAAAAATAGAGATAAAGTGGTTTTGAAACTCTGTCTGATGTTTCAACAGCTCACTGGGTCTTGGGCTCTCCCTGAGCAGCATCGGTTCGTCAATTGTTACCAGGCGATCGCCAGATCTGAAGTGCGGAACCATGTCCTCGTCCAGTTCCAGCGTCCCCACGAGAGGTTGGGGATTACCTTTGCCCAAAACCAGCGCGGTCCAATTATCGCCGTCTCCTTTGGTAAATTGTGAAAGTGTACTGCCGACCTTAAACAGTATCTGTCGTATCTCATCGGGATTTTGCTGATCACGAACAATTAACACTTCCTTCTCATATGGGCTATCCATGAAGATTCTGCTATTCAACTTGTTGTTAACGTAGATATCCTGATGTTTGTTTGGCTCGATGACGACAAGCCGTTGCTCAGCGGGAATTGTCTCGGACTTCGAGGACACAATCACGCGTCCGGAGGCATCGACCAGAATCCTACTATTGTCGCCCGACTGAATAGTGAGAATTCCATCTTTACTAAACTGCGGAGGACTCTTAAGTTTCTGACTGCCAAAACCATTAGCGGTGGCAACCTCTACTTTCAATTGCGCTGTCGCCTCGTCTCTCACCACCTTCAGGATAGGTCGCCCAGCAGCATCGTTGAGGTGTATAGATTCGAGTGCATCGCCTTTGTAGCTGAACTTGCACTTTGCGTCATTAGAATATCGAATCGATTGCTCTCGACTCTTCTTAGCGTTGGAACCGCTTGGCTCCAAGTAAACAGTCGGTCCTCCCTCGGCAAAAACAATCTGCAAATTGTCCTCGCTTACGATCTTCGAAGTGCGCGCTTGTGGTGGATCATCACCTCTCGGTGTTTCAGTATCTAAACCAGGTTTGATCCGTGCGGCGATGTTGAAGTCAGAAAGAATAACGTTGGGCAGTATAGTTTTTTTCGCACTCGACACGGCAGAGCCTGCTGATGCCTCCCAGAGAGCAGCACTAGAAGCGACAAATGGCTCTTGCAACCCAGTCGTCGAGCCACCACCGCTTGGTGCCCTGAAGTCTGATGACGACGTGTCTGATGCGGGCGGCCCTAATGCACTCGTTTTGTCATGATCGAAAGAACGCTCGTTGTCTTGATTCGCGTCTTCCTCGCATAACTCCTCGTTAAAATCATTTTCTGTCTGACCGGAATTCATGTCTGCGAAAATGGACAGGATGTTTAGCGCAGATGAATGCGCGGCCTTGGTCTGTTTGTTAGAAAACTCCAGCATGTCTTTCTCCAGGTCGAATTCACCAGACAGGTCTACCGCGAATCGCCCGGTAGATCTGACTAGCATCATTCGAAAAAAAGTCCGCCCTTGCACAGTAAATAGTACATCCGTTTTGTTACGGACGTGCAAATGCACCGTTTTAGCTTCACAGCTGCTTCTTGTCGAACAAATCCAGGACTGGGCTCAACTCAAGAAACTGCATATTCCTATGGTTTCTTGTCACTGACGATACGGTCGAGCACGGCATCGAGCAGTATGAGCCCGGCAATCGCTCTGCCTTTGTACTTAGCGGCTTTCGACTCTGCCACGTGTGCTGGGCTTGTCGGCTTGGCTTCGGCGGAGGCTCCAGCTCCTGGCTTTTTGGCCGCAGCCCCTTCTTTATCTTTCATCGCCTGCTCGTCTATGGGTCGGGTTGGAAGAGGCTGAAATGCCGTCGGCGGGTTGTTGGTACCGCTCAAAACGACAGGCTTCTCGAGGGGATTGAACAAAGGCGATTCCACGCCGGGTGGCTTTCCACCAGCAATCGCCGTTCCACCCTTCAAGTTGAACTCGGCTTCGCCTGGACCCACTAACGCGCTCATGTTCTTCTGGGGATCGGCGGCGCGCACCTTTTTCAACAGAGACTCAAGCACGATCCTTTCGTCAGGACTGGTTGTACGAAGCAATTCACTGTCAAGAAGCGAAGCGAACACTTTCGGCGGAACCTGCTCTGCTCGCAGAGAGCCGAGCACTCTCCTGGCGACTTCAATCTCCCTCTTCTCCAACCCGGTCGTTTCACTTGAGGGCTTCGGCACATCCTGGGACTTCGGTTTGTTATCCGCCGGGAGATCTTGATCACTTATTAGTTTGCATTCTTTCAAAAAATAGATCAGTTCGGTATTGCTGGCGATATCACCCTTCAGCATTCCTACGAGCTCTTTGGCCAATGTTCTGGCCTTCTCCTGATTACCATCGAGCAGCGCCAAATGGATCTGTTGCTGCTTGGTTGAAACCTTGATGAATCTAACCAACTCTCTAAAGTCAGTCTCCAGAACTGCCTGCTCTGCCTTGTCCAACTGTCCGGATTTGATAAGCTCATGAGCACGTTTCGCTCGGTTGGCCGCATCAATTTTGCCCGCAGAGATCTCGAACGAGGAAAACGCGTACTCGCCGGTACCATCCGAGACTCTTCCAACTCTATCGAGTGTCGCGGTTCTCAAAAGTTTGTTGAGCATTGGATTGCTTCTCAAATTACGCTCCGGGGATTTAAAGCTCTCCGCATCCAGATCCAATTTACCGGTCCGAATTACTCCGAACGGATCCTTCAATTCAGGAGTCGGCGCCGAGTCAAATTTGTCGATAACTTTTGCGATAAACTCATCTGGAATATTGAGATCGCCTGCTACTCGTCCATCTCGTGTGACCATATCGACGATGCGCTTTCTAATTTCAGCAAAGCTGGATTTGTCTCTCGCGTTGTTGTTGCCGTCTTTCTCCATCTCATTAATCGCTATCCTGACGAGACTTGCACCAGCGGCACTGTGACGCCATTTGTGGAACTGGTTGATCCTTGAATCGACGTAATTTTTTGCATGCTCATCAAGTTTGCACTCGCCTGGAAGCTCTACCAACCGGTTGAAATTATGCAATTCAAGATCCACAGCCTTCTGAAGATTTTCAAAACTTCCAAACTCCGCAATCAATAGATCCAATTTCGGAGCCTGGGAGAGCTTGTTTTGAATCAAGGATTCGACATACTTCTTAAAATCTGCTTTTGCCCGATCGCTCTTGAATCGATGGCGTTCAACAACGTTACCGAAAGCATCCAGCACTCGATTATGAACATCAATGCCAGACAAACAGCTATCCATCATCGCCAGCCTAAATCCGGAAGGATCGGCCTTGGCAGCTGCCACTATTTCCAACCATTGCATGTTGTGCGTCAACTCGTGCATTGCGGCATCGAACGGATAGAGTCCATTGACATTCAATCTCACCCGATCAGATTGAATATTGTAAGCACCACTGACACCATTCGGCATTGAATCAAACACAAAACGGTCCGCGGTTATGAGGCTTTCCGGAAGACCCAACATCTTGGCCTGCTCCTTGAGAACAGGCTCCATTAGCTCAAACGCTTGTCGAGATTTTTGTCGCCGTTCGTCTGGAGTAAGCGAGTCCCATGGTGGTTGACCAAACAGTCTCCTTAGTTTGCCGTTTAGCTCCTCAGCCCTGGCGAACGTCATTCCTCGAGGAAGACTCTCATATACTTCCCTCATAAGGAGATCAGAGCCAGGAGGCTTAGTTGCGTCTTCGCCGCCGTTTTTTTGATCGCTACCTGATATGGGGTCAGTACCACCGGCGGTATTGGTCTTTAGTTTGCCACTAGCTTTGGTATCGGTACCAGTTTTTGTACCGCCAGTTTTTCCCTTTCCAATGCTGGACTTGCCTTTTCCAAAGACAGCATCGTCAAACAACTGAGCCATCCTCTTGCGGTCTAAGTCCTCTTCATGTTTGCCCATTAGGAGCTCCGCCCTGGACTGACACGCAAATGTTTCCGTCTCATGATAGGAATCTTTGTACGTCGAGAAGCGCCTTTCAGAGAGTTCGCTTATTCGCTGTTTTGCCAACTCCTTCACCGCTTCGTTGACTTCCTTCATCAACTCAGAAGAGTCTTTGCCGAATCCATCTTTTTCCAGCTCCGCAAGCTTTGTTTCAAGCGAAGGCGGAAGCTTGTCCAACATTAAAAGTCTGCGGGTGGTTTCGACCACATTTCTTTTGCCTGTGAACAAGAAAAGGATCCCGTGATCAAGTGCCTGTTTTCTGAATACAAGACTCTCTAATCCTAACTCCATCTCCCTGGAGTTTGCATCGGTCCGCTGAGCCAGGAACCCCTCGGCAAGCTTAACCGCCCGAGTATGTTGCTCCGGAGTCAACTCCATTCCATTCCTCAATTCAAGAACTGTATCTAATAGCGCGTCACTAAGTAGACGGGCAGTTCGGGACTGAAAAACGTCTTTTGCTTTTTGACGCTCGTCGGGACCGAGCGTTTTTCCCGCCTTAAGTCCATCAAGTACATCCCAGGTAACCAAACCACCCTGTTCGAGGTGCACGGTCTCGTGCAACAACGTCGAGATTAGTTGCTTCGATGGACCATTGCCGTCTAAAGCAAGGATCGCTAGGATCTCTACTTGAGGTGTGCCGATCAGGTGAGAACCTCTCCACTTGGGTGACTCTAGTGTTGCAGCCAGCTCGACCTTGGGCGCAGGGACACCAATCTCCTTGCAAAAATCATGCAGAGCCTTTTCGAGCAACTCCTGTCGAGCTTCGAGAATTTTATTCAGCGCCTGCTGGACTTTAGTTTCCCTTTCCAGAGCAGGATATAAAAGCCCATAGTCGGCCAAGAGCCGTTTATTACCTTTGAGCAGCCCCCGGACTCTGTCTGGCTTGTAGATGTTCTCTTCTACTTGACGTGCGAGGTCATCTTCTTTGATACCACTTAGGAACATCTCTATTTGTATTTTATTCTCCTTTGAAATACTGCTCCAATTCTTGTAAATCATCAACGAGGAAGGGGTTGTCCCATCTTTCCATTTCAGCGCTTCCAGCCTCTGCCTAATCACATTTAGTCGATCCCCAATTAGAAACTCAGAAACTGACGGAGATTTGCCATCGTTCGTTTGAGTTTGAGTGGTCCAGAGACGCTCAAGTCTGGGTTTTAGCTTGTTCGAAAGATCATTGTTTAGTGCCATCACTTTGTAGAGTGATTTCTCGTAACCGGCCGGACGATTCTCGATCAGAAAATCGATCGCTTTCTGCCGCCATTGTTCAGATAGCTCAACTTCAAAACCAGACTCATTAGTAGACAATATCGAGTTGGCCAGACGAGTCTTGTCGGTAACGTTGTCCCAGCATTTGCTCAGAAATTGAACGCGATTTTCTGGACCTATAGAAGCGAGTATTTCAGCAACCTTCACTTGCCCGCCGTGCACTAGCTTCAAGAATCGATCGTTGGACAATCCTTCGGTAATTATCTTTTCTGCGGCCTCAGGAGCCAACCGACCTAACTCTTGTAAAGCAGGCATGGCAGCCAGAGTACCTTCTGTAGCAAGTTTTTGAAGGATGGCAACCCTGTCTGAGCCTGGAGCTTTTGCCACCAGCTTGAGAACGCAAGCCTTTGCGTATTCATATGACTTAGTTCTGGTGGCTTCCTCGATTAGCTCCTTCGGATCGTCAAGCATTAACTGAGGTGAGCTGCCAGCGCGGTCTGGATCGAAGCTATATTCCGGGGTAGTGTCAGGAGCAGGCGGATTAGCCAATGCCTCGAATTGTGCCTTTGTCAGCACTTCTACTTGCTCGGTCGGATATAACCGTCCCCTCGAGTAGACAAAGACTTTGTTGCGACCGTCGACAAAGTAGTCGAAGCCATCCACATGCAAGCGTTTGTACTCACCATTTTGAGCCTTTTTACAATCGAACCCTTCCGGCGCCGGGATTCCTTTATTGGAGCGACTCTTCCAGTCTGCGCGGTTTTCCTTATTCTCGATGACGATCAAGTCGGTCCCTTGCATCCGACCTTTTACTTCCAGTGTTTGATCGACTGCACCATTTTCGGTGACAGCCTTTGTAGTCACGGACTTAGGCAAGTCTTCTAACGCAGTCGGTCCGAACGATGCTTTCGCCTCTCGCGCTGCACGGTGCTTAGTGATGCGCCAGTTAAAGAGCATTATGGCAAGTAGCGCAACACCGCCAACGGTACCGATGTCGGTCAGAACATCACTCCTGCGGCGCGCTATCTTCGCATCATTGGCTATTTCCGGGTTGCTAAAGATGTTGTCGAAATTTTGTCGAAATTGCGGCTGGTTGTCGGCGATCTCGGGATCCTTCATCGGGTTGTTTTTCTCGACCGCCCGATGGTGAGCTATAAACGCCCCTTTCAACGACTCTTTGAAGTGTGGATCGTTGACGATTGATGGATCTCCTGCGATACATCGTAACAAATCTGCTTTACCCTGAGTAAGCAGATCCGCACGCCCGCTTGCTATCTTGACGAAGGCTGTATTGACCTCGACACTTTTGAGAATTTGGGTCTTCTCATAAATCTCTAGCTCGTCGGCAAAGACGCGATCAAGCCGTTCAGTTAGTTTTGTAATGTCACCATTTTCGGTGGCAACCTCGGCAATACCAACTGTTACTTTGAGTGCCTCGACAAATAGCGCCATTCTTTGAATTTCGTAATGGGGATGCGACTTGCGAGCCATCTCAATCGCACTCTCAAATTCTGGAAGAGCCTTGTCAACACCTCCAGTCCAGAATACTTCATTGGCCTTTTTCAACTTATCGATCGCCGGCATCTCACTGGCACGAACACGATCTGCTGCAGGCACCTGAATTTTTGTGCTCCATGGCGGAAGGTTTTGTTCTTTCCGTATCTGAAACATCTTCAGATAAGCCTTAAGCAACATTTCGTTGAAGCTCGGATCAATTGGAACGTTTGGATTCTGCCGAACTATCTCGAGCAGGTCCTTTTCGCCTTTGGCAATCAAATCATCCTGGCCGCTGGCAATTTGCAGACAGGCGATCTCCAGCTTCGACATCTTCGGTTGTGCGGCTATTGCCCTCTCTACAATGACGTCTGTCTCGATCTGCGCAACGACGCTCGAGAGCAGATCAAGTCTATTGTGCAAAGTGAGGATAGTATCATTTTTAGCACCACTCGCTTTGGCATTGTCGATAGCGATTTGTGCTGTCGCGCATTTGTCGATATCCTGCAGAAATTGACGCTGACAGGCGGCAAGCGCGGTGCGAGCTTTGTCAGCGTTTTTCTCAAGGGTGGGTAGATCGCGTTCGATCTTCCCGATGTCCTGAGCTATGATTTTTTGAATATCTCCCGGCTGCTTCTGCGCTCCACCCATTTCTTCACGAATGGGAGTAGGCTTTGCCTTAGTGGATTCGTCCCCTTTTTTTTCATCGTCAGGAATGTCGGCTGGATTCTCGTCGGAAAAAACTGGATCGAAATCGTCAACCGTCAAATCAACGACTGATGAGGCAACGGTTTGCTCCTGTTTCACGGGACGACTTGAGAACAGCAAATCTATATAGGCGGGGAAACAGGTAAATGTGTTGACTGGGGTCGAGTCTCCTTCGCCCCTTTGATTTTCTACCATCGTCATGTGCCTCGTTATTAAACGTAACTTTTAAAAAATGCAACGACCGGTATCCGCACGATGAAAACGGACCGGACAGTATGTGGAAATTTCAATTACTGTATTGATTTCTTGTTACGATTTTGCAAAGCGCTTAGCAGGTTCTTCTTGGCTGTGTGCAAAACCGTGAGTCTGATCGGTGCAAAGTTATCTCAGCCATTTCGGCGGATCATCAAGCTGTTCCGCGCTGGCTCCGGCTGAAGATCCCCAGTTCACCCAGCACCGGAAGTACGGATTCTTCATCACCCCGGCTGGTAGTGGACCAAACGGATGGGCTCTGCCGACGACCGCGTAGGCCGCCCTCTCATAAGTTGGGTTGGGCGGATCAGTTTTCACGAAGATTTTTTCGATGGCACCATTCTGTTTAAGCTTGAGGAATACTATGGCACTGCCGGAGCCGGCCTGCTTTGCCAGCGCACCCATGAGCTTGTCCACCATGATGCTGTCGTAAGGTTTGACCTTAATACCGAGGTCGTAAGAGACAAAGTCCGGCAGTTGTTCATCAAAGTACGGTCCGGAGACTGCATTTGCGTCTTTGCTCCAGTCAAAATACATCCAGACGTTAGGCTTGTTTCTGAAGCCTGGTGGCAGAGTGCCGACCGTTTTCATTGAAGTTATGCGCTGACGTACATAGTCCTCAGCGCTTTTCGAGTGGTTCTTGTCCTTGACGGATACAGCACCTATTGCCCCGTTGGCGGACACTTTGAAAGAAGCATGCACTTTGCCGGAGCCCGGTGCATTCCAATCATCCATAAAGCGGCGCCTGAACTTATCCTGATAGTCGTCTTCCGGATCGCGAAAGCTGGTCCTGGTGGGCGGCGCGCTGGCTTTCTGCTCTTTTTCATGGTCGCCGTCCGGGTCCTTTCCAAACGATGTTACCGCCGTTCCGAACCCCTTCGTCTTGACTACCCAGTAGTCTTTATGGACCTTCCAGCTATCGCCTTTCCTGATTAAAACAACCGATCCGGTCATCGAAAATCCTGGTTGTTTTGATGCGGACTCATAGTCTTTCGGTATCACTGCCGGTACCAGTGAAAATCGCAATCCGCCGGATGGCTCTTTAGTTTCGCTGAGTACTTTTACTTTGATCGGTTCTTGCTTGATGCACAAGAGGGCAAAGTCCTCCAGAGCCTTGTGGACCATGGGATCCGACTTCGAATCTTTCTCGATCATATCCGCGTCATCATAGAACTGACTTAGATCGCTAACACTTTTGGCGGTGCCAATGGCCGCAAAATACCTTTCGAGAAAGGCTCTGCCGCTCTCCTCCGTCACCAGGGTCGGCGTCGTAGCACCAGATTGGGTCTCACCTGTTGAAGACGTGGATGCCGGCTGGACAACATCCACAGCGCCCGTGCCCGCTTTCGGCAGCTCGGATTTTCCAGGCTGCGCTTCCAGATCGCCCGCCTGCGCCGGCATCGAGAGCATGGCATGTATTGTCGCCGCGATTACAGTGAGTTCGAATCTCGTATTTTTGTAGAACATCGCCACCTCGTTAAGGTCATCACTGTTCGTGTTAAACGTTCCCTGCCGCCGGCAAGAATTGTTGATCCCTCAAATAATCAAAAGAGCTGAATTTCAACGAATTTTACCGTTTCATCGCTGTAGTTGAAGCTTAATGTGGAATGATGTTGATGAAACACAAGGAAGCTTAATTCTGAATCGCCAGTGTCCGATAGACAATTCAGAAAGGCAGCTTCCACCCTCTCTTGTTTCCAGGACTGACATCATGAAGATACCACTTTCAACGGAAGCGATAACGATGAGCGAGGAATACACGAACATCCAGATTGAAGCAGCCAATGGTTAGAGGCCGAAAGTAATGACCAACAGCAACACCTCAATCCAGGTTCTGTCAGTTGACAG